>JAERSX010000230.1 GCA_016845285.1 Deltaproteobacteria bacterium
GTCTCGTGCACGGTCGCCTGGATGACCAGGTTGACGTCCTGGTCGCCATGGTTGCGCAGGGTCAGGGCCTGCCAGCTCCAGGCCGTCCAGCCGTCGCGGGCTCGGGTGCCCAGACCCAGCCGCCCCAGGAGCTCCCGCCACCAGGGCGCGGGAAGGGTGACGCGGCCCGCAGGCAGGGCGATGTCGGTGGCGCCCGTGGGCAGCGCGGGGAGCACGACCTGGGTCAGCTCCACGTTGGCTCGCGCCTCGTCCAGCGACTGGGTTCGCGGGGTCAGCCGCACCCCGGTCTGCGCATCCTCGGCCTCGATCAGGAGCCTGTCTTCGGATGCGACGGCCACCCGCTCCACGAGCCGCTCACCGCTCCGGACGGCCCTCTCGCCGCACCGGTCGCCCACGCCCCCCCGCACGGTGGTCGCCGCGCGCGCCGTGAGCACGATGCCCACCTGGACCGCCGCACCATCGACGAGGGCCAGCTCCAGCTCGGCGCCGTCGTCGACGGTCACCCTCCGCTGGCCCACGGGCGCCTCCAGCTCCAAGCGGACCGGAGAGGCCGGCGCCTCACGCTCCAGACGGTGGGTGGCCTCGACGCCATCGGCGGTGGTGGTGCGCACGGTCAGGGT
This sequence comes from Deltaproteobacteria bacterium, assembly GCA_016845285.1. Taxonomy (GTDB): domain Bacteria; phylum Myxococcota_A; class UBA796; order UBA796; family UBA2385; genus BH17. The sequence continues at coordinate 621 of JAERSX010000230.1, forward strand.
GCCCACCACATCTGCCGGTATGGGCAACACGAGCTCCTCGACGGGAGCCGGCAGCCGCCGCGACGCCACCGGAACGCCCTCGGCGTCCTCCACCACAACCCGCGACAGACCCTCTGGGACATCGAGCACCACGGCGTCTTCGGTCAGCCTGGGCGGAGCCGCCGCCGGATCAGAGCCACAGGCCCCGAGCAGGGCAAGCAGCAGCACGGCCCGCACACCCACGCCGACTCAGCGCATCACGGTCAGGCGATACGCCCCGTGTTGGCTGCCCTCGGCATCTTGAAAGGGATGCTCGGCCAGGGCCAGGCGTCCATCCACCGTCATCTCATGGCGGAAGAAGACGGGCCCCTCGGTGGGACACACGGCCCGCTGCCGCTCCGATCCCGACGCATCGGCGGCCCCGCCGAGATCGAGGACCACGGCCCCGTACACGTCCCTGCGCGTGTCGCTCTGGCGATCTCCGCCCCCCACCACCAGGGAGCGTCCGTCGGCTCCCAGGCTGAGTCCCTGGATGTGCTGTGGACCGGTCCAGCTCCACCGCGCGGTGCCGTCGAGACCCTTGGCGAACACCGAGTTCTCGTTGGGATGCGTGGAGGGCGGCCGTAGATCTGGAGAGGCCGCGCCCCAGGGGATGAGGGTGTTGGATGTGTTGAAGACGATGCCGTCGCCATGGACCATGCCCCAGCCTACGCTCAGGTGGATGGGTACGTCTCCGGCCACGACCGGGGTGCCAGCGTCGACGTGAGCCCGCTCCTCTCCCGCCAGATCCATCACGCGGACACGACCGTCACCGAAGCCGAGGAACACGGCGTCCTGGGCGCTGTCCACGTCGAGGGCCTCCCAGACGAAGGCCTGCTGGAAGTGGGGCGGCAGCGCCTCGGTCATCACCTGCGTCACGGGCGACAGCTCGGGAAGGCGCAGCACCTGGACACCACCGATCGGGAGATCTTCGGGCTTGGGCCCGTCAGCGGAACGGTTGACCGAGAAGATGACGAGGCCTCCGTCGGGATCGACCACGGGGTGGGCGAAGGTGGCGTCGGCTGGGGTCTCGGGCCAGCGGGCGACGATCTCGCCAGCCGGGCTGACGCGCAGCACCTGCGACAGGTTCCGCTTGGTGCCGTCCTGGAGGGTCCAGCTGTGCAGCGCCGTCACCAGAAGCTCGCTGCTCGGCAGCACCTGGAGCCCGTAGGCGGCAGGCAGGGTGTAGACCCCGTAGATGTCCTCGGCGGGGGGTGGGGCCGAGGTCTCCACCAGGTCGGCGAGGCGCAGAGACCAGCGGTCCTCCAGCGTGTCGGCGTCGAGCGCTCGCAGGGTGGCGTCCGGCGACTGCTCGGCAGCGTAGAGCACGCTGCCATCGCCAGACCATGCCACGCCCTTGACCATGGTCTCCGCGAGCTGGCGACGTCTCTGCACTTCGCCGGTCCATCCATCGACCACGAGCAGCTCACCCCGATGGGTGCCCACCGCCAGGCGATCCGATGCCCCAGGAGACCACGCCATCGCCGTGTTGGGCGCCGCACCTCCCATGGCGATGAGCCGGGAGACGTCCCCAAGTTCCACGTGGAACAGCGACACGCACTCGGCCTCTCGCGGCGCCGTACCCTCGAGGCCGTCGAGGGTGATCGTCTCTCCAGGTGCCCAGTCCTGCGACACCAGGCGACCACCGCCCGGCAGCGCCTGCCCCTCGCCTTCGGCCGACGGGTGGATGACCGCGTCCCGCACGAACACCAGCTCCCCCAGCGGGAGCGGCGACGACTCGCTGGCGCAGCCCGCGAGAATGAGGGGGAGCAAGGGGCGGACCATGGGGTGCTCCACCGCGCCATCGAGGGGACGCCGGAACCGGAGAATACCCCGTTCGTAACGGGCTCTTCTACCCTGGGCAACGGGTGCCAGGGCAACCTCCCGCCGGCGGCTCAGGCGCTTCCGGACACCGCGGAGCCGGCCGCCCGACCTCGGCCCTGCCCTCCGTCGGCAGGTGCGGAGACAGGTAGCGAAGACACCAGGAGGCCCCCCTCCCCGACCGGAAGGCGCCGGCACCCCGAATCCACCATATTGGCCTGACTACAGCGACTCTGCAGGCAAGCGTGGCGGGCCGGGAGCGTGGCTGGCGACACCCCCAGGAAGGCACGGTGCGACTCAGGTGGGCTGGCGGCTCACCATGACCCGCGCCAACCGCCCCACCTCCACGGCGGCCTCGGTCTCTGCGACAACACTCAGTCCCGCTCGCTCGACCTCGCGCACGCTGGCGTCGAGGGCATCCGCCGACAGCCCCGCCATGCGGACCGCCCCCACCTGCTCCATCTCCTGGAGCTGTCCGAGAAGCTCGCCCACCTCGTCGATGACCCGGCTGCCCTGGGGCAGCTGTGTGAGCTGCACCCGCGTCCCGGCGGTGGCGCGACGGGAGCGTAGGGCGTGCAGCGCCAGCTCCAGCTCATCGGCCAGGCGCCGCACACGGCTGCCGAGCTCGGTGAGCTCCGCACGTACCTGCGCCAGCTCGGCCTGAATGCGCGCCCGATGCTCGGCGGGCACCTCGACTCCATGGGGAGGAGCGTGCACGGCCTCGTCGATGTTCTGGTCCTTGTCTGCGATGTCGTGGGCGTACGCGCGGAGGTCCTGGAGCGCCCGAGCATACGCCGCCACCCCCTCGTCGGTGGTGGCCAGGGCCGACAAGGGATCGGGGAGCCGCTGGAGCTGCGGCTGCGCCCGCAGGACAACCGCCAAGACCGCGTGGAGCCGCTGGATCGCCTTGGCCCGCCAGGCCAGTGAGAGGGCCCGGTCCAACGCTCCGATCTCGCCCTCGTGGGTCGCTGCCCAGCTGCTGAAGCGCTCGGCCAGATCCTGTCGGTCACCTGCCTCGGCGTGCTCGCTGGCCTTGGCAGTGGCCTCGTCCCGCAGGGCCACCCGCTCCGCGCGCAGGGCCACCAGTCCGCCCTCCCAGGAGTCGAACTGATCGAGGGTTGCTCGGATGTCAGAGCCCTCGCGAAAGGCCCGGTGCTGCTCCATCCGCGCGAGGTGACGGGAGAGCGCGAGCTGTCGCGCCCGCGGCCGGACGCCCAGGAGCACCGCGCCCACCGTGATGCAGCTCAGGAGCGCCAGGAACCACCAATTGGTGCCGAGCCAGGTGAACAGCTCCACACCGAGGGCCATCGCCCCGACGAGCACCGCACCCAGGGCCACGCCGAGCAGGCCGGCCGCCATCCGGACCATCATGGAGTCTCTCTGCAGCACCCGGGAGAGCTGTTCCTGCGTCGGGAGAGGCGGCATGGCCCCATGGTAGCGGGGGGCCCGAGCACACCGAAAGCCACTCGTGCCGTCCGACCCGCTCGGTGTCGACGACAGGGTGGGTCAGCGCGGCCGTGTCGGCGGCCCGCGCATCCCCGGCGGCGGCACCATGGCAAAGGAGTCATCCGCCTCGGCCACGGTGCAGCGCGGCACCATGGGGAAGGTGTCCGTGAGCACATAGTGGTAGGTGATGCCGTGCTCGGGGGTATGGCCCACACGTCCGTTGCAGGCGTCGAGATCGCCCAGTCCGTCCACGTACTCCCAGTCCGAGACGAAGGTGCCGTCGTAGGGTCCGCCCGGGCCGTCGCTGCGGTCGCCCTCCTTGAGGCGGTAGCTCGGCTGCAGCGCGCGGACCGGGCTCTCGGGATCGGACGGCTCGGCGTGGCCGTAGCGGGCATAGAGCGGGTAGCCGTCTGCTGCCCAGCCCACGTGCACCATGCCAGGCGCTGCTGGATCGACGGTCACGAGATCTTCGGGGATGCCGTGGTAGTGGTAGGCGCCGGTGGGCTGCACATGACCGCGGTTGCAGTCCAGGCCCAGGTCGATGGCACCCGACAAGGCATCGTAGTTGAGGCCGCTTCGGCGATCCCCCTGCCAGAACTCGGCGGTGGCAGGGTCGATGGGCACCCCGTTGATGGCCACTCCCACACGCGAGCGGCGAAGCCGACCGCCTTTGCCCTCGGGCTCCGTCCTGACAAAAAAGACGTGCTCCTGAGGTGTTATTGTGTTGGGGTTTCCTGGGCCCGGAAAGGCGCCCACCATGTGGCCGGGAACACCGTTAGAGTCGATCTTTATGCGTGTATTCACAATGGTCGTTTCGACGGACCCAACCAACCCTTTAGCGGCCGTGTCCACACCACATGAGCGAAGCCCAAAGCTGCCTACCGCACGCACATCCGCGAGGGGGCCCCGTTGCGCTCGCGATGCCACGGTCGTGGCCCCCCATCCCACGGCGAGCGTGAGCATGGAGAGCATGAACAGGGTGCGCGGGCGGGGAAGAAGGGACATGGCGTGGGCTCCTCTCGACTCCATCCACGGAGAAGAGCCGCAGACCCCGCCACCCTAGCAGGGCGAAGGCAGAGCGCCCGCCGCAGCCAGTTCCACCGCTCGCTGGTCAGCAGGTACAGGCACGCGCCCGGGTGCAACCCCGAGGTGTCCACGCATCAGCGCGTGAGGACGAACTCGTCGAGCACCGCGTTGTCGATGTCGTACGTGGTCCAGCTCAGGCGCTCGCTGTCGGCGTCCATGATGTTGTAGTGCCACTGCTGCTCGATGACCTCGAACAGGCTCCACTCGTCGATGATGCGGTCGTCGAGGGAGCCGCCGCCGCCACCGGTCACGATGTAGGTGGTGCCGTTCTCGGTTCCGCGCTCGTAGGCGTGGAAGTGGCCGCTGATGACGAGGTCGACGTCGGCCGCTTCGATGATGTCGATCCAGTGGTCACGCACATGCGAGCTGCCGATCTGGCTGTTGTCGTGACGCGAGTTGGTGTACGGCGGCTGGTGGAAGGTGACGATGCGCCAGGCTGCAGCCTGGGCCTCTTCGCTGGCCAGCGCGCTCTCCAGGAAGGCCGCTTGCTGTCCCCAAGCGTCGCCCACATCGGTCACGGACTGGGTGGACGACGAGCCCGCGGCCCAGTTGGTCCCCATCTCGGAGTCCAGCACGACCACGTAGACGGCACCGTAGGTGAACGCGTACCAGTCGCGGTCATCTGGGAGGGCGCTGTAGGCGCGTGCGTAGGCGTGGTGGAGATCGTGGTTGCCACGGGCGAAGAGCACGGGCGTGGTCTGCCCGAAGTTGTCTTCCTCGAGGGGGAGGAACCAGTAGTCCGACCAGTCACTGAGGATGTCGCCGTCCTCGACCACATCTCCGGGAGCGAAGAAGAGGTCGGGGGCCTGACCGGCCATGTTCTGGACGTGCTGCCGGAAGACCTCGGGCATGTTCTGGTTGTCGGCGGCCCAGGCGATGCGCACGGGCTCGCCCGCCTCTGGAGCGGTGCGGAAGGACCAGACCGGGCTCTCACTGGAGCCGCTGTGCACCTTGTAGAAGATCTCCTCGCCGGCCGAGAGGCCCTCGATGCTGACCTCGTGCACGAAGTGGGTGTCGTCGATCTGGATGGTGTGGACGGGGGCCCGGTCCCGAGTCAGCGAGTCGTCGCTGTGTCCCCAGGAGACGCTGTGCGGGACAGAGTTTCCGTCCGACTCCCACAGCATGGTCATGGCGTCGGTGCGGTAGTCCTGCAGCATGGGCTGAAGGGTGATGGTCGCTTCGCCAGGCTCGAGGCGGCGGATCTGAAGGGTCGCGCCGTCGGCCAGGGCGTCGTTCCGATCACCGCGGTACCAGCGGGCGTCGAGCTCCACCTCGAGGAAGCGCGTGCCGATGGGAAGCTGACCGGAGGCCCCGCGCTCGAGCCAGGACTCGCCGCCACCCACCAGGGTGGAGACGCTGCCCAGGAGCTCTCCGTTGAGACTGAGGTACCGGACGTGCACCGATGCCTGATCGTCGAGCACACCCTCCGGGTAGAGGCTGGCCAACCACACGCCAGCGTCGACGCTGAGCACGCCGGCATCGACGGCGCCGCCAGGGAACCCGAGGGCCACGAGGTCCAGGGTCTGGCTCAGGCGACAGTCGTCGGCCACCTCGCCGCCCCACACGTAGTAGTCGCCTTCGGCCGGGCCCTGGTGGTGGTCGTCTGCGGTGACCAGCGCGCAGGGCAGGCCGTCGTCGGTCCAGCCGTCGAGGGAGCCGAGCTCAAAGCCACCGTTGTTCAGGAGCTCGGTGTCGTAGGGCGCCGGCTCTTGGATTTCTCGGGTAGCGGAGGCCGCAGCCGAGGCGTCGGTGCCGTCGTGTGCCGAAGCGACACAGGTCCACTGGTTGCCGAGGGAGAGATCGGCGGCCGCCACAGTGTCGCCCGCGTTCTCGCCGTCCATGGCGCCATCGAAGGGCCGGCCATCGACCTCCCAGATGAGGTCGACCTCGACGGGATCGCCGTCTACGTCGAAGAGTTCCTGTACCGCGCACTGCAGGTCGCGCTCGCCCGCCTGAACGGCGGCAGGGCCGAAGCTGATGCTGGGCGGCTCGGGAGGCGTGTTGGAGACCGACGCGAGGCTGAGCAGCGACATGGGGCTGTTGCCCAGCTCGTTGCGTGCGGAGACCTCGACCTCGACCTCGTCGCCGCGATCGAACCAGTCGGCGCCGTCGAGCACGCAGGCTTCGGTGCCCGCGGGTTCCCCGTTGACGGTCCAGCTGCAGATGATGTCGGGCGTAGCGCCGTTCTCTTCGGACGTGGCCGTGGCCGAGACCCGCAGGAGATCGTCGGTGTAGGCGTCCTGGGGTTCCAGGATCGCGCTCGTGAGCCTGGGGCCAGCGTTCACGCTGAGGCCAGATACCGCGGCTTCGCCCGTTGTCTCCGCCACACCGCAGCCCATGAGGGCAACACACAGCAATAGCGAGAATTCGGATCGGAATTGTAGGGACATCGGTCGGTGCTCTCGAGGCCCTTGCCACCCAGCCGCGGGGTCAAGTCTCCAGAGATGGTATGCGATGACAGGCTCTTGTCAAGCGATTGTCATGACGCGCCCTAGCAGGTCCTTTCATGGCATCCCGCTCGCAGCCGAGCCCTGCACGGGTTCAGACAAGCACGCCCGTCCAAGGCGCGCATGTAGACGACGCGGGGGCTCCTGACGGCAGGTGGCCCGGGCTCAGCCCTCCGGGCGCCACCGCCCCACCCCTGGAGCATCCGCAGGCGCCTGTCGGAGGACGCTCTGGAGCCCCGCCGAAGAGAAGGCCTCCTGCATGGCGCGCCCGGCGGCTGTCGCGCCACGGGCCGAGCGGCACAGGGCGAAGACCGCCGGGCCGGACCCACTCAGTGAGCTGCCCAGAGCTCCAGCGCTGAGCGCTGCAGCGATGGCCGCCTCCGCACCCGGCACCAGCGGTGCTCGTCGAGGCGTCGCCAGCACGTCGACCATGGATCGACCCAACAGCGCCATGTCGCCAGCGTGCAGCGCACTCACCATCGCTGCGAGGGCAGCGCTGTGGGCCACCAAGAGCGAGAGGGGCACCGACTCGGGCAACACGGCCCGCGCATCTCGGGTGGCGAGATCGAAGGCCGGGCTGGCCACCACCACGGTCAATCCCGCGGGGATCGGCAGGCGGATGAGATCGACCGGATCGACCGAACGCACCAGCAC
>JAERSX010000231.1 GCA_016845285.1 Deltaproteobacteria bacterium
TCGGTGGCCCGAGATCGCGACGCCCTCAAGGACACGGCTCGCAACATCCTGGAGACCAAGGTCTTCACCCTGTCCCTGGTGTCCTGGCGGCTTCGAGAGTCCATGGTGCAGACGAGTGGTCGTTTCCCGCCCGAGGAGAGCGAGTTCGAACACGCTGGGCTCACCGCGGTGGATGGCCTGCGGGTCGCCGCTCCGTACCCGTCGGAGGCACCCATCTCCATGGAGTGTCGCCTGGTGCATGCCCACGACCTCGGCAGCACTCATCTCTTCGTGGGAGAAGCCCTGCGCATCGAGATCGACGATGCGCTGGTGGTCACCGATGAGCGGGGTCGGCAGACTGTCTCGCTCGATGCGCTCGACCCTCTGGCTCGCCTCGGGGGGCAGGACTACGCCCGTGTGGGCACGCCCTTCACCATTCCGCGACCCCCGAAGCCCTGACGGTGCGCGCGCCGGTCTTGCTGTTGGGGTTGTTGTTGGGCTTGCTGGCCTGCGGCTCCCCCAAGAGCGATGCCGTTCGCTACGCGGAGGCTCTCGGTGAAGCTGCCGACTTCGAGGGTGCCCGCTCCCTGTGCGCTGGCATCACCGATGTGGGGCTGCGAGGGGACTGCAAGGTGGGCGCCATGGAGCGGCACAGTGTCCTCGATGAGGCCGAGTGCGACGGGGTTCAGAGCGATCTGTGGCGAGACGAGTGCCGCTTTTTGCTCGCGGAGCGTCAGCGTGCCAGCGGTGACCTGACCCTGGCCATCGACACCTGCAACCGCACCCGATTTGCTCGCAAGTGTGCCTGGCACCTGGTCCAAGACGAGGCTCAGGCCTCGGTGGACGAGGCACCCGCGGTGGCCGAGGCGCGCATCGCACCCTTCCTGATCTCCCGCCCTGTCCCCGATGCCGCGCTGCAGTTCTGGATCATCCGCTTCCGAGAACAGGCTGCGGCTGGGCAACAGCTCGACGAGCGCGTGTGTGACGAGGTGGTCGACCGCCAGACCTGTGTCGAGGGTTTCTTCCGCCACCTCGCCACCGTGCTGGATGCCCTCGGCCGAGCCCGGCTGGAGCGGGTGTGTGCCAAGGATGGCGATGCCCTCGCCACGACGGGTGGTGAGCCCGCTTGGGTCGAGGGGCCGCTGGCGCGAGCAGCCGAGAGCCGGTGGGTGCGGGCGCACTGCCCGGCGCCCTGAGCACGACGACTACGAGGGGGTCGTCAGGGACAGGCTGCCGTCAGACCCACAGGAGCACGGGGTTCTCGAGGTACCGACGCACGGCCTGGAGGAAGACGGCCCCCAGGGCGCCGTCCACCACGCGGTGATCGCAGGTGAGGGTGGCCCGCATGCGCCAGCCGACGGTGAGGGCCCCGTCGACCACCACGGGCTCTTGCTGGAGCGTCCCGACGGCCAGGATGCAGGCCTCGGGAGGGTTGAGGATCGCGGTGAACTGCTCGATGTCGTACATGCCGAGGTTGCTGATGGTGAAGGTGCCGCCGGTGTACTCCTCGGGCTTGAGCTTTCGGTCGCGGGCGCGTCCGGCCAGCTCGCGGACCTCTGTGGCGATGTCGGCGAGATCCTTGGTGTCGGCAGCGCGCACCACGGGGGTGATGAGCCCCCCGTCCAGGGCCACGGCCACGCCGATGTCGGCGCGGTGGTGCTGCTCGATCACACCGTCACCCCAGCTCGCGTTGACCGCGGGCACATCCCGCAGCGCGCGGGCACAGGCCTTGATGACGAAGTCGTTGTAGGAGACCTTGATGCCCGCTTCCTTGAGCTGGCCACGGAAGGCGACGAGCCGCTCGACGTCGAAGTTGACCGTCAGGAAGAACGATGGGGCGCCGAGGTAGGCCTGCGTCAGCCGCTTGGCGATGGTCTTGCGCATCTGGCTGAGCTTGACTGTCGTGCTGGGTGCGGCGGCCAGGGCTCTGGAGCGCCCGCCCGCCGAATGGGCACGGGTAGCGGCCTCTACGTCCTGGCGCGTCACGCGGCCTCGGGGACCGCTTCCGGGCACGGTGGCCAGGTCGATCCGGTGCTCACGCGCGGCGGCCCTGGCGGCTGGCGATGCGCGCACCTTGCCACTGGCCAGCGGAATCTCGGCTTCGGCGAGGGCGAAGCCGACGGGGCTCTCCATGATGGAAGCATCGATGGCCTGGCCCTGCCAGGTGAAGGGCTGGAGGCCGGGGCTCGATGGCGCTGGCGGAGCGGCCGGGCTCGCGACGGGCTCTGGCTCGGCGATTGTGGGCTCTGGAGCTTGGGATGTGGGTGCCTCGGGGGCCGGTGCCCTCGCCAGCTCCGCCAACAATGGCGCGATGTCCTCATCGGCAGATGAGCCGATGATGGCGATGGGCTGCCCAGCGGGAACCTCGTCGCCCTCCGTCGCCAAGATCTTGAGCAGGAAGCCGGCGTCGAAGACCTCGATCTCCATGGCGGCCTTGTCGGTCTCCACCTCGGCGATGACGTCCTGCGGAGCCAGCGCGTCGCCCTCGGCCTTGCGCCAGGCCAGGATGGTGCCAGCCTCCATGGTGGGGGAGGCCTGGGGCATCTCGAAGAATTCGGCCATGACTAGCTCCCCATCACACGGTTGACTGCACCGGCGATTCGATCGGGGCTCGGGTTCACGAGCTGCTCGAGGT
>JAERSX010000232.1 GCA_016845285.1 Deltaproteobacteria bacterium
GAGCAAGGCCGGCAGCAGGAAGAGGTCGCCGAGCAGGGCCGCCACCATGGCCGTGCTGCTCAGGATCCCGAAGTGCTGTGTGCTGGTCAGATCGCTCGTGATGAGCGCCGCGAAGCCCAGCACCAGCAGGGCGCTGGTGAGCCAGATGGCGTGGCCCGCGCCGTGGAAGGTGCGGGTCATGGCCTCTTGGAAGGGCCGACCGCTGTCGCGCTCCTGCTTGAAGCGGACGATGAAGTGGATGGTGTCGTCCACGGCCAGGCCCACGGCCACCGTGAAGGTCACGATGTTGCTCGTCTGCAGATCGCTGCCCATGAGGCCCAACATGGCCAGCGCGAAGATGAGCGGGACCAGGTTGGGAAGGGCCGCCACGAGGGCGAGGCGCAGCTCGCGCAGCAACACCCACATGGTGACCAGGATGATGGCGAAGACCAGGCCCACCGAGCTGAGCAGGTCACCGATGAGCCGGTCGACCCCCAACGAGGCCATGATCCCGTCGCCGGTCAACATCACCTCCACCTCGGTGTCGGCGAAGAGCTCCTCGCCCACGGCGTCCATGCGTGCCTTCATGGCCACGATGTTTCGTCCGCCGGCGTCGGAGACCAGGCCCAGGATGCGCGCCTGTGCGTCGTCGGGGGTGATGAGTCCCGAGAGCGGTACCTCCCCTGACAGCTCGGCCAGCAGGAGCTCCTGGGCGACGGCCGCACGTGTGGGCGGCAGGGTGTCCTCGTCGGTCAGCTTGTGGTGCAGTGAGCGTAGGAAGCTGGCGATGGAGCCGGTCCACCGCACGGGCTCTTCGGCCGCCAAGGCCTCTTCGTAGGCCAGGATCTTGCCGAGGATCACGGGGTCCTTGAGGGATCCGGGAGGCCCCTTGAAGTGGGCCTGGATCGGGACGACGCCAGCGAGGCGGTCCTGGGCGAGGTGGATGGCGGTCGAGGTGGGGTGGTCGTCGGGGTACAGCTCCAACAGGGCGGAGTCGGTCCGCACATCCCGTGCCGTCCAGCCTGCGAGCGCCACGGCCGCCAGCGTGGCCAGCATGACCCGGCGGGGGCGTCGCCGCACCAGGTTGTCGGCGGCTCCGAGGGCCCGATCGATGGATGCGCCCGGTGCCGGAGGCGTGCCCACACGCTCGACGGGCACGCAGGCCAGCACCGTCGGCAGGGTGAGCATCATGGCGAACCAGCACACCACCATGGCGATGCCGGCGTGCAGGCCGAAGTCCTGGATGACCAGCGAGTCGGCGACCATCAGCGAGCCGAAGCCGGCGCCGGTGGTGAAGGTGGTGAGGAAGGTCGCGCCGGCCATGTGCCGCATGGTGGCGCCCATGGCGTCGGTGCGGACCCCGGAGGTCGCCAGCTCCTCTCGATACCGTGCCACGACGTGGATCCCGTCGGCCACGCCGATGACCAGCACCAGCGTGGGCACCAGGATGCTCAGGATGTTGAAGACCGCGCCTCCGGCCAGCAGCACGCCCATGACCCAGGTGATGGCCACGCCCACCGCCACCAGCGGTGCCATGCCCACCGACACGCTCCGAAAGAGCACGCAGATGGTCACGACGAAGGTGAGGGCGACCAAGGGGAAGAGGGTCTGCTGCTCGGTGAGCATCCGATCCACCACCTCGACGCGCACAAAGGGCACGCCGGTGATGTGGAGATCGAGCTCCGGGGGGAGCTGGACCGCGCGCAGGAGGGCCTCCACCTCGCGGACGGGCGGCTCCAGGTCGGCCACGCGCTCCCGGTCCCCGTCGATGCGGATTCGCAGGGCCGCAGCGTCTCCTCGGGCACCGACGACGAGCCCGGACAGCACAGGATCTCTGGCGGCACGCGACACCGCCTCCCCCGGGGACAGCTCCTCGAGCAGCTCGATGGGGGTCAGCATGCCGTCCACACTGTCCGTCACCTGGGCGCCCACCAGCGACTGCACCCGCTCGACCTGTGGATGGCCCTCGGCGGCGGCGTGCAGGGAGCGGAGCGTGTCGACGCCTGCTCGGGTGCCGATGGGGCCTGCCAGGATGGCGACGAGGTCGTTGTCGTCGCGCCCGAAGACCTCCTCCACCTCGGCCATGCGGAGCTGCTGCGCGCCGTTGTCCTGGAAGATGGCCTGCGGGGTGAAGTCGATGGGCAGCCCGTCGCTCGTGTGGTGGGCGATGGACCAACCCGCCACGGCGCTCAGGGCGGCGATGAGGGCGAGGCCGACGGTCCGGTGGCGGGCGATCCACCTTCCATATGACTCGAAGAGAGCGGCGGGACTCATGCCCGTGGTTCGGGCTCGGCGGCCTCGGTGCCCTCCGCTTCAGCTGCTGCCACCTGCCCGAGATCGATGTCGCCTCCGAGCAGCTTGGCGACGCGCGTCAAGGCAATGGCGCCGAGCCCCACGCCGAACCAGAGGGTGGCCGTGCGCACCAGCACGGCTGCCGCTGCCGCCTGCTCGTAGCTGATGCCGGCGATGAGCTCCTGGCCCATGACGATGAGTCCACCGTCCGTGACCACCGCGCCACCCGGGCTGGGGGCACCGATGATGGTGGAGGCTGCATAGATGAACACGCTCACGTCGAGGTTCGCGGCCACCCCCAGGCCGAGCAGAACCACCAGGTAGGCGACGCACTCTGCGCCCCAGGCGATGAGCGAGAGCACCATGGTGAGCAGGAAGGAGACCGGCGCCACGCACACGCGCATGGCCAGGTACATGCCCTCGAGGGTGGGGACGGCGCGACCGACCAAGGGAATGCGCTTCATGGCGTGGAGGATGAACAGGGAGAGACGCCTGCTCGCGAGGACCCCGAGCCCGGCCGCGACCACTGCCGACATGGCGACCAACACGCCGAGCTGATCGGCCATGTAGGTGGAGATGCCGAAGCCCGCGAGGATGAGCATGGCGATGGCGTCGGTGAGGCGCTCGGTCACCAGCGCGGGCACGGTGCGGGTCATGGGGGTGCCGGTGCGCGCCCGCACGACGTAAGGCTTGAGCATCTCGCCGACCTTGCCCGGCGAGATGGCCATGGACAGGCCTGCCACGAAGGTGAGGAGGTCCTCCCAGATGGGCATGGCCACGCCGAGGCGCCCGAGCAGGTAGTGCCACTTCACGAAGCGCATGCCGTAGTTGACGAGCGTGAGCAGCAGCGCTGCACCGAAGGTCCACCACTGGTAGGTGGCGATGGTGGCCCGTGCGTCTTCGG
>JAERSX010000233.1 GCA_016845285.1 Deltaproteobacteria bacterium
CCGGTAGTCCACGAAGGACCTGTGTTCAGGGTCGACCTTCTCCCGCGCGGCCAACAACCTCTGCCAGATCCCTGCAGCCGTGTACTCTTCCCGAAGGTAGCCGCGCATTCCGTCTTCGGGGAAGTCGGGGCGGGGCCAGGCGTGGTCGGGACTCGAGTGGTCGCTGAGTGTCTCCTGTTGTGGGTCCGGGTGGACGTGTAGACGGATGCTATCCGTCGGTCAGCTTTCGAATGTAATTGTGGAAGTATTTGCTCACACGCTCATTTTCGCGGAGCACCTGCTCGAAGGACTCAGCGGGTAGCTTGAGCACGACGGTGGGCTCGGCAGCTCTCACCGCGTACGCACGCCCCGAGCCACGCATGACACCGAGCTCCCCCACGTGACCGCCTTCGACGCAACTGGCCACGCTCTGGCCGCCGTCATCGACAACCTCCAGGGAGCCTTCCATGACGAAGTAGATGGCGTCCGGCGCCGCCCCTGCACCAAAGAGCTCGGCCTGGGGCGAGAGCGCGATCCGCTGCATCGACCGGCTGATGGTACGCACAGAGCCAACCGAAGCCTCTGACAGGGCGGGGATGGTGAGAGCCAAGGCAAGGACGTCCGTCGTCCTGCCGATGTCGTAAGGCCGCTCCTGCCAGTCCGGGCTCAGACCGAACGATGCATCAAAGGAGAACGCGACGCCGTCGAACTGCCTCGCGAGCGGAAGGATGAGCTCGAAGCGAACCTGGCTGGGCGCACTCCCTTCCTCCAGCAGGCGAAAGATTGCGTCGGCGACCACACTCATCTGAGCCTCGGTCATTCCCCGGCGCGTGACCACCTGGGTGCCGAGTCGAATTCCGGTGACCGTGTCGGCGTCGTTCCAAGGTAGCGGGCAGGCATTTGCGGAGATGCCCGCGTTGTCGAGAAGCTGAACCGCTGTATGGACGTGTGGGTGTTCCACCAGGATCGTGTGGCTCTCCGAGAAGCCGAGATCCTCGTAGAGGACATGGATCCCGCGGGCCTTCAGCCCCGCTGCCAGGGCCTTGCTGTTCTTGATGACCTGGTCGGCATAGGCCGGGCCGAACTGTTTCATCTCCGACAAGGCCACGCCGAGGGCAGCCAGCTCCTGCGGGTGGGTGTTCGACGTCAGGAGGGGCATGACTGCGTCGAGAACGCCTGCCTCCAGCGTGGGGTCGTTGTGGAGCAGGATCCCGTGGTCGGGGGCGTGCAGGGACTTGCCCGTCGAGCTGGTCAGCACGTCGGAGAGTGGACCCGCGTCGGGCTGAAACCGCCCTCCGGCGATGAGACCAGCCACATGCGACATGTCGTACATGAGCTTTACGCCGTGTTCGTCGCAGAGCGCACGAATCTCCGGCAGGGGATGAGGAAACGGGAACTCGCTCCAACCGAGCACGATCAAGCGGGGCTTCTCTCGGTCAAAGAGCTCTTCGAGTCCCTTCAGATCCACATTGTAGATGTCAGGGTCGAACGGAACCGGGAGGATCTCTGGGGCGTAGAACCGGAGGGGCCCGTCTGCGTTGTGGCTGTAGTGACCGCCGTGTCGTGCCGGCGCGGTGACGATCTTGTCGCCGGGCCGCAGCAGTGCGTTGTAGGCTCCGATGTTAGCTTGCATCCCGGAGAGGAATTGACAGACGACCTGGCCGCCGGAAAACAACTCACCAGCGAGCCCGATCACATCTCGCTCGATCATGTCGATGAAGGAACATCCACCGTAGAGTCGCTGGCCAGGCAGACCGATACAGTAGCTGTTCGAGAGGTATGAGCCCATCGAGAGTCGCGCAAAGTTACTGACCCATGAGTTGGATGCTACGAGGTCTACGCGGTCTCGTAGGTAACGGTTGTGGCCTCGGGTCAACGAGAGAATGTGTTTCAGGTTTTTCATTTGATCTGCCGGAGCCTATCATAAGGGCCAACATGCACAGCCGGTACGGGGAGACGCGAGCAGGAGCAGGGCTGCCCCAGAGCAAGGGGCCGGCTTGGATTCGCGGGATCCGTGTCAAGATGAGGCTGGCAGAACTGTGGGCTGCCCCCTCGCCAAGACTCGACTCGAGGAGAGAGACGGAGGCCACCCGGCTGTTTCAGTTCATGCCGGGGAGTGGTCGATACGGCCGACAGAAGGTCGGGCCGCCTCTGGGCTCACGGCTGAGCCGTGTCAGACGCTCACGCCGCTTTCCAGGTGTTGAAGTGCCCGCTACCGCTCCACCAGCTTCTCTGCGGCGTCCTCCTCCTCGCGCAGCCGGATCACGCTCTCATGCTCGGGGATCAGGCCCCGCTTGTCTGCGTAGAAGGCACGGATGTGGTCCATGTCGGCCCGAACATCGCCCGTCAACGTCAGCGGTGGCGCATAGCCGAAGGTCTTGGTCGAGGCGTCGAGATATGCCATGAACACGGGCACTTCCGCCATTCGGGCGATGTGGTAGAAGCCCGAACGCCAGTGCTCGGTCCGCTTGCGGGTGCCCGACGGAGCGATGTGCAGGATCAGCTCCTCCTTGTTGCGTATGAGCTCCACGAGCTGGGCGACGAGACCGTTGTGGCGGCTGGTGTCCACCGGGATGGCGCCCATCCAGCGCAGCCAGAGGCCGAGCACGGGGTAGAAGTACACGTGTCGCACAGGAAAGCGCACAGTGGGCAGCTGGTATGCCCAGAAGAACAGCAGCATCAGCAGGAAGTCGTGCCAGTGGGTGTGAGGCTCACCGAAGACCACGAACTTCTTGGGGAGGCGATCGATCTCACCCTTGATCAGATCGACCGTGTGGGTGGTCTCGAAGCGCCACCCCAGCACCCTGAGCACCCGCAGTGCCACGGCGGCCCGAAGGGCCCGGTAGGCTCGCCACGCCGTTGAGCTCGCTGCCATCGGCACCTCTGCTGTCGCTTTCGTGGAAGGTGTTGGCGGCGAGTTGACTGCGGAAGAACTGATCTCTCAGTGTATATCTGCCACCAGCGATCTGCGGAGGGCACGGCCAGGATCATCAGGCTGAGTTCGAGTGAGCGGTCAGAGCGTGGGGCAGGGAAGAGAGGGGTGGGTGCGGCTCCACCTTGGCTGGGCGTGTCAGGGACTGCCCTCTCCAGCGTCTGGCCTTGGCAGTGCAGTCAGCTCTACGACCTCGACGGTCGAGGCCTTGCCCTTGACGCGGATGGTGTCCCGCCTGTGTTGCTGGAAGGGGCCGGTCTCCGGGCACACCGTGGGCAGGCAGGCGGTGGTGACCAACAGGTGTCCGGGGGTGGCCATCCCCTCCAGACGGGCCGCCAGGTTCACCGCATCGCCGACCACTGTGTACTCGAGCTTCACAGGGCTTCCCATGTTGCCTTGCACGAGCTGGCCTGCTGCCACACCGATCCGGATCTGCATGGGCGCTGCGCCGCGTGCGGTCAGGTCTTGGTTGCAGGGCTCGAGTGCCCGGAGCATGTCGAGGCCACACCCTACGGCGCGTGCGTGAAGGGTGGCAGCAGCTTCGCCGGGTCGCGGCACGAAGACGGCCATGATGCCATCGCCCATGCGCTTGTCGATGACGCCTCCGTGGGCCTCGAAGGAGGGGTCCACGTGGGCGAAGTAGGTGTTGAGCTCGTCGAGAACCTGCTCTGGTGGCATGGACTCGCAGCGCGGTGTGAAGCTGACGATGTCGGCGAAGAGCACGGCTGCGTGGGTGCGCTGACCACCGAGCTCGAGCTCGAGCTCGGGTTCGTTGATGATGCGATCCACGAGGTCCTGGGCGAGGTAGCCAGAGAGCTTGCGACTCGCGAGCAGTGAGCGCCTGAGGGCGAGGCTCTCGGTGTGGAGGTCCGCGTAGCGCTGGTCGGTCTGGGCGAGCACCTGCCAGGTCTCTTCTGCCTGCTCGGCCAGGCGGGACCTCAGCTCCCGGCTCCGCTGCCAGCCCAGCACGGTCGCCACCGACAGCGCCCCGACGCTGGCTCCGAGGGCCCCGCCCAGAGGGCCGCCCAGCCAGTGACCCACGAGGCCCAGGGTGAGCGCCAGGCCTAGGCAACCCAGCCCCAGCTGCAGGGGACGGGACAGGAGCCGCTCGGGGTACACGATGTCCAGGATCCAGACCGACGTCTCGGCATCCTTCCGTGTCTCCACCCTGGCGGGGGCGAGGCC
>JAERSX010000234.1 GCA_016845285.1 Deltaproteobacteria bacterium
GGCCGAGCTCCCGGACTGCGCCCTCGTCCTGGCCGTGCTCCTCATGGGGTGCGGGCCGGGTGAACAGACTCGGTTTCCCGGGCAGGGTGGTGGCTCGGGTGCCGAGGACTCCGGGGATGCTGGGGGCGACGACACCGGGGATGAGCCCGTGTCCTGCGGCCTTGCCACCTTCACCTCCACCGACGGCACCGCCCGAGACCTGACCGATGCGCTCTCCACCGGCGAGGCCGTCACCCTGACCGAGGACGGCACCCTCGAGGTCTGCACCGGCACCTGGTTTGCGCTGGTGGTGGTCGAGGCGGCGGTCGTCGTCCGCGGCCTGGGGGATGGGCCCGAGGAGACGGTGCTCTCGGGGGGTGAGGCCAACACGGTCCTCACGGTGGAGGGAGGTGCCCTGACCGTCGAGAACCTGACCCTGGACCGGGGAGCAGCCCGAGGCGAGGGCAACCAGCAGGCGGGCGGCGGTGCCCGATGCACCGAAGGCGGTGAGCTCGTGATGCGCGGGGTGATCGTGTCGTCCAGCACCGGCTCCGACGGAGGAGGTGTCTACGCCGGGGACGGCTGCGCGGTGACCATCGAGGACGCGCTCTTCCGCGACAACATCGCCACCGACGACGGCGGCGCCCTGCGCTTCGACGACAGCACCGCCGTGCTCAGCGGGCTGACCGTGACGGGCAGCCAGGCCAAGGACGGTGGCGCGCTCATCGCCCAGGACAGCGCGCTGGTGCTCGCGGACGTCCACTTCTCCGACAACCGCAGCACCGACTCCCAGGGCGGCGCCATCCTGCACTACTGGGGCACCCTGGAGATCTCGGACAGCACGTTTTCGGCCAACAGCTCGCTCATGGTCGGCGGCGCCCTGGCCCTCTTCGGGCAGACCCTGCTCGAAGGCGTGGTCTTTGTGGCCAACGAGAGCGAGCGCGGCGGGGCCATCCAGCACTACCCGGAGCACGGCAGCCTCCAGTGTGTGGGCTGCAGCTTCGAGGACAACGCCCCCGACGACGTGGCCCTCGAGGGAGGCGATGCCTACACCTTCGGCTCGGAGGCGTCGTTCTCGTGTGACTCTGGTGGGTGCGTCGAGGACTGAGTCACGGAGGTGGCGAAGGGAGGTACCCTCTGGCCGTGTTCGGAACCCACCCCGTCGTCACCGACTGGACCCTGGAGGTCGCCGCCGACATGGTGACGACCTGGGGCGTGTTTGCCGACACGGATCGCTTCAACCGGGCCGCGGGTCTGGGGATGCAGTTCGAGGACCGCCTCGACGCCGATGGCTCGCCTGCGCCGGTGGGCCGGATGCGCAAGCTGGGCATGACCCACACCTGGGATGAGCTGCCCTGGCGCTTCGAGGCACCGCGCTGGTTCCGTCTGGAGCGGCGGTTCCACGGAGGGCCCGTCTCGAGGCTGGTGGTGCAGCTTCGGCTGCGTGCGAGCCCCAGCGGCACACAGGTCAACTACGCCGTGGAGATCGAGCCCCGCAGCGCCGCGACACGTCCCTTGGTGGTGGCCGACACACGCCTCACCACCATCCCGCAGCTCGAGCGCGCGCTCCACGCCGCCGCCCGTGCCGCCGAGGGACAAGACGCCGACTACGACCCCACGCCGCCGCCCCTGGGCCCGGACGCACAGTCTCGGCTGGAGCGCGGCCTCGCCGCCATGGAGCACCAGGCTGTGGCCGAGCTGGTCGACGCCATCGTCTGGAAGGCACCGCTGCCCAAGCAGGACCGCATCCACCCCACGGCGCTGGCACCGAAGCTCGGCTTGTCCGATGAGGCCGTGGTCGCCGACTTCCTCCGCGCCACCGAGGCGGGCGCCCTCGAGCTTCGCTGGGAGCTCACCTGTCCGGGCTGTCGCGCCCCCAAGCTCCGCGTGAACACCCTGGATGCCGCTCCCCAAGAGGTGCACTGCCGCACCTGTGGTCTCCGCTACGACGGCACCTTTCCCGACGCCGTGCGCGTCAGCTTCCGGCCCCATCCCGGCGTGCGGGCCTTCGAGGTCCCCGTCGACTGCATGTTGAGCCCGCGACGGACGCCCCATGTGCTGCTCCAGGGCGTGCTGGAGGCGGGCGATCTGGGCGACCACGAGCTGGAGCTGCCTGGGGGAGCCTACACGCTCGATGTGGGCGATCATCGCGTATCTGTCGAGGTCTCCGAGAAATTCATGGCGGAGGTCTGCACCGTGCGGGTGGGTCCTGAGGGCTGCCTGCCGCAGGTGATCCGTCTCCGTCCGGGCACCGTGCGGCTGGTGCTACGCAGCGGGCTGAAGGCAGACAGTGCGCTGCGCCTGCGGAGACGCGGACGGGTGCGCAAGCGACTCAGCCTGGGCCAGCTCTTGAGTGTGCCAGAGGCGATCCCGCTCCTGCCCAAGCGTGCCCTGGCGCACGATCTGAAGGCTCGCGTGGAGACGGGCGTGGCCTTGGCGGTGGATGAGCTGTTGGGGCGGCCAGATCGCCTCGACGAGGCTGCCCAGGTGGCCGTGGCCCACGGTGCTCGTAGCCTCCGGCGCACCGACGAGGGTCTCGTGGCCGTCTGGGATGAGGGGGAGCCGGCCGTGGCGGCGGCGCAGTCGCTGCTGGGAGATCTCCGTGTGGCCGCTGCGGTGGACGCCGGGACGATGGTGGTGCTGCGCCAGGGAGAGCACACCATCCCGTGTGGCATGGCCGTCGACCAGGCACTCTCCATCGCCCGAGGGCTCGGTGCAGGCCGTGTGGCGCTCGGACCCGGGCTCATCGCCCTTGGACCCGTGCCGGTGGCCAGTCCCGTAGAGCTGGTGGCGGGAGGACGCGACGAGGTCTGGCTGCTCCGAGACACCACCGCCCGGGATCGCCACGTCTCAGCCCTGCGAGCCTCCATGCCTCGGGAGGAGCCCCGGACCCTCGGTGATCGCTACCTCGTGCGCGAGGTGTTGGGCAAGGGAGGTCAGGGCGCCGTCTACGCCGTGGAGGACCGGCTCTCCAGCGCGGCCCTCGTCGCCAAGGTGCTCGCCCCCGACGTGATGGCCCACCCCCGGCTGGTCCAGTTCTTCGTCGACGAGGCGCGCATCGCTGCCACCCTCGATCACCCCGGGATCCCCAAGGTGCACGATGTGGGTGTGGCTCCGGGCGAGCGGATCTGGATGGTGATGGACCGTGTGGAGGGCGAGACCCTGAAGGCGCGCGTACGGCGAGAGGGCCCACTGGGAACGGACGAGGTGTTGTCGGTTGTCCGCGGGGTGCTCGAGGCCCTCGTCGCGGTCCACAGCGCCGGTCTGGTGCACCGCGACGTCAAGCCGGACAACATCATGCTCGGCCCGGAGGGTCAGGTCTGGCTCCTCGACCTCGGCATCGCCCGCCTCGCCGTCGATGATGATCCTGCTGCGGAGCGGATCGTGCTGGGCACGCCCCAATACCTCTCGCCCGAGCAGATCAGCCGCGGCACCCGCATCGACGGTCGTGCCGACCTCTACTCGCTGGGCCTCGTCGCTCACTTCTGCCTCATGGGCCGCCCTCCCTACGACGGTCGTGATCCCATCGAGGTGGCGCTGAAGCGCCTCGAGGTGGACCCCCGGCCGATACCTGAAGCGGTTCCAGCGGAGCTTCGCGAGCTGGTGAGCTGGATGATTGGTCGAGAGCCGGATCGTCGCCCCTCGAGCGCGGCTGGGCTGCTGGCCCATCTCGAGTCGACGTTCACGCGCGGGTGGTTCAGGTCATCGATGTAGACGAGGACTTCACCGTCTAGGAGCCCACCTGCTCCTCGGCCATGCCTGGGCAGGCCCGTGTAGACTTCCCCAATGCGCGCCCTGACCCTCGGCCTCCTCGCTCTCCTTGCGGCCTGCAATGGTGAGGGCACGGTCGTCTCGGGACCCGACAGCGGTGGCACCGGCGGTGACCTCGACGATGCCGACGGCGACGGGGTCGACGACGCGAGCGACTGCGACGACGACGATCCGGACATCTACCCGGGCGCCACGGACACCTGGTACGACGGCATCGACAGCGACTGCGACGGGGCCAGCGACTACGACGCCGATGGCGATGCCTACGACGCCGAGGAACACGGTGGATCCGACTGCGACGATGCTGACGCCTCGGTGAACCCGGGGGCCA
The DNA here is from genome assembly GCA_016845285.1 of Deltaproteobacteria bacterium. Classification (GTDB taxonomy): domain Bacteria; phylum Myxococcota_A; class UBA796; order UBA796; family UBA2385; genus BH17. The sequence continues at coordinate 4,082 of JAERSX010000234.1, forward strand.
CCGAGCTCTGGTACGACGGCGTGGACGCTGACTGCGACGGAGCCAGCGACGACGACGCCGACGGAGACGGCGTCGAGGTCGACCAGGACTGTGACGACACCGATCCTGATCGGACCGACGACTGCCCCGACCCCGACAGTCCCATCGAGGCCTACGAGGCCGTCACCGATGCCGACGGCCTCGACGCCATCAGCTCGAACCTGTCGGGCGTCTCCTGGAATCCGGCCACCGGCACCTACATGGCGGTGCTCGACAGCAACCGCATGCTGGTGGAGATCAGCGCCGAGCTCGAGATCCTCCGGGAGATCGACATCGACAATGTGACCCACTCCGACCTCGAAGACATCGCCTACCTGGGTGAAGAAGAGGGCGTGTCCATGTACGCCATGGGGTCGGAAGACGGGGTGATGTACATCGGTCCTGTCGCAGACGATGGGAGCACCGAGGTCGACTTCGGTGGCTTCCAGGAGGTCACCTACGCAGCCGAACCGGAGAACCGGAACCGCGGCGGGGAGGGAGTGGCCTTCGACCCGGTCACCGAGACCATCTGGACCTGTGTCGAGAAGGACCCCATGACCGTCTACCGCTTCGTGCGGCCGGCCTGGGGCAGCGATGCCTCGTACACAGAAGACCTCGATGTGGTCGAGCCCTTCGATGCCCAGACCCAGTTCGCCGCGGCCATCAGCGACATCTCGAGCTGCATCTACGATCCGCGCACCGAGCGCCTGCTGGTGCAGCCACGAGTCCCAGCGCATCCTC
>JAERSX010000235.1 GCA_016845285.1 Deltaproteobacteria bacterium
GCCTCGAGGAGGCCCAAGAGGCCATCAGCGCCGAGCTGGATCGGGTGGATGAGCTGCGGGATGAGCGCGTTGGCGCCTTGGTGAAGATGGTCGAGAGCAATCGAGCCAGCGAGATCGCCCCCATGGTGGCCGCTCTGGAGCCGCTCCTGGCCGTTGAAATTCTAGATGAGATGAATCGGACGAAAGCCGGTAAACTACTCGCCGAGCTCGCCCCCACAACGGCGGCCGATCTCGTCTCGCGTATGGCCGACCCTGTACCACTGGAGTTTGAGTGAGTCCCATCGGGATCCAGTGGGCGGGGAGTCTCGCAACCCTCGGCGCGGCAGAGCGTCGGGCGCCGCAGGCGTCGGTGAAGCACGACGACGGTGCTTTCGCGGGTCGTCTGGAGCAGGCCGCTCGGGATGAGCTCTCCGGAGAGCAGGGGCACGCCCAGCGGGAACGTGTTGCCCAGGGCCGGGAGCACGGCGACACCCTGGACCACCCCCCCGACCAGGCCCTGATGCGGCTGGAGGTAGAGCCGGGCGCGACCCCCGACCGGCTCGTGCCTGTGAAGGCGGAGGGGAGCAGGGGCCGGCAGGCCCTCGTGGCCGCGATGTCCCAGGAACCCACCCCCACGACGAGTGGGGAGTCTCGGCCGACATTCGCCCCCAGATCCTCCAGGGACACGCCCACGGCCCCCATGGACGGGGAGTGTCCGACGCTGAGAGGCTTCCGAGGATGGCCTTGGGCCGCGCGGCCGATCCGACGATGTTGGAGTTCCGCGCGGAGCGTGCATCCATCCACCCGTTCGGGGCATCGGTCAGCGACCTTCGGCCCCACGCGGCGGCCGCTGTCGTTGACGGTTCCGCTGCGACTCGAGGGAGGCGAGGCGGAGAGGCGTTGGCCAACCTGCTTCCGTCAATGTCATTGGCGGTCTCGCTGGGTGTCCCCACCACCACGAGCTCAGCGCCGCCTGCTGTCTTGGCGGACGACGTGGCCAGCTCGACATTCCGATCCGTCCCCATGGCCGCCCAAGGGCTGCCGATGGTCGCCGAAGGTGCTCGCGTGGTCGCCCGAGGTGTGCGTGCGGACGTCCCGACCACACCCGCTTCGCTGTCGGGCACCGTCGTCGAGCAGCACCAGCGCTCCGTAGCCGGCCAGGAACGGGCGACTGTGACCGTGACGGAAGGCCTCCCCGGTCGCGACTGGCGGGGGCATGGCCGCCGTGTCGAGGGTCGGTCTCGCGCCGTGCCCCAGGGAGCGTCCCCGGCGTCCCCGGGTCTCCAACAATCGGCCCTATCGGCGGAAGCCTCCGCAGGATCCAAGGTGGTCCAACCGTCCATGCAGTCGGTCTCCGCGCAGCCTGGAGAGGTGCTGGGCAGCGGTCGCGTGGCCTGGGAGCCCGGCGTGGTGGAGCTGTCGCACGTCCGGGCGACGTCGCAGGCGGCGGTGTCTTCGCCGGAGCCTTCGGCCCGCGGGAAGCGTGGTCGTGGTCGTGGGCAACCATCGGCGAGCCCGACTCCATCGATGTCATCAATGGTGTCGTCGGGTACCTCGACCGCCCCTTCCGGCACCTCGGCTGCGTGGCAGTCGGCTTCTCCCTTCACGCCGGCAAGTGACGGCGGCAGCTCGGTACCACGCTCCGTCCTGTTGGTGGACCAAGGTGTACCTGCAGGGGGGCTGAGTGGGACCATTCCGCCTTCCGGCGAGGCCGCTGAGCGGGCTCCGAGGTCTGCGGCCGGTCAGGAACGGGCCTCTGTGACCGTGATGGAAGACCTCCCCGGCCGCGACTGGCGGGGACAAGGCCGCCGTGGCGGCAGCCGGGCTCGTCCCTTGTCCAAGGGGTCGTCGTTCCGGGGTCTTCAAGGAGCACCCCCATCGGCGGACGCCTCCGCGGGGTCCAAGGTGGTCCAGTCCTCTTCGCAGTCGGCTCCCGAGCTCCCCCAAGATCTGCTGACCAACGGTCGCGTGGCTCGGGAGACCCTTGTGGTGGATCAGTCCGAGGCCCGGGCGACATCGCAGGCAGCGGTCTCGTCGCCCGAGCTCACCGCCCGTCAGAAGCGGGCGCAGGCGCGGGCGCAGGCACGGGCGGCGCGGGCGGCACGGGCACGTGGTCGCCAGGGGCGCTCCACGATGCGGTCCGCCAACGAGGCGACAGGACCTCGTGCCGATGGCAGCTCCACCGCTGCTCGGGCCCCGATGGCGGAGGGCGAGTCCGCCCAGCAGGCCAGCCTCTCGACCAGCGAGCGGCCCACCGCGCAACAGCCCGTCGGTGCGGGAGCCGAGTTCGCAGCGATCGCGACAGAGCAGGCGACCGAGATCACGACGCATGCTGCTGAGGGGTCGCTGGGGGCTTCGGAGGCCAGGCTCGGCCGCGACGCCCTCAACCGCGCCGCATCGAGTCGTGTCTCGAAGAACTTCATGCCTACGCAGACCGGCGACGCCGAGTCCTTCGACCTCCAGTTGCCACGTCGCCTCCGCCTGAAGGTGGCGGATCCCAAGGGCCCGTGGACGGTGGACGTGCACGACCACGGTCGCTCCGTCGATGTGGTCGTGCGCGGCGAGCAGTCCCTTGCGTCCGTGGTCGGCGCCGCGGCCGAAGACCTCCGCAGTGACCTTCCCCAGGTGGGCTACTCGCTCGGCACCATGGAGTTCGTCAACTCCGATGAGGAAGGTCAGCGTCGAGACTCTTCGGGGGACGATTCCACCAGCGGACAGACTGGGACGGGCACCGAACGGGCCGCCTCACGTCGCCGAGGGCTGGTAGATCCCCGCATCATCCGTACCATCTGAAGTTTCGCCTCAAATTCTCCCAGCGTTTGCCGAGCATTCGATATGACCACCAGCATCTCCGGCGTCAGTACTACATCTGACATCACCACTGCGGCGGCGACCGGCAGTGATGAGCTCGACAAGCAGACGTTCCTGCGGCTGCTCACCGCGCAGCTGCAGAACCAGGATCCGACGGAGCCGATGTCGAACCAGGAGTTCGTGGCTCAGCTGGCGACCTTCTCGCAGCTCGAGCAGATGCAGACGCTCAACTCTCAGGTCGAGTCGCTGTACTTGGTCAACACGTCCATGAACAACGCCACTCTGGCCAACATGCTCGGCAAGACCGTGGTCGCCGAGTCGGACACCTTCCACTACGACGGCGAAGGCGAGCAGGAGATCTTCTACGACGCCGAGCACGCCGCGTCGTCGGCGACCCTGAGCATCACGGATGCGGACGGGGAAGTGGTGTGGACAGGCTCTCTGGGCGCCCTCGACTCCGGTGAGGGCAGCTACTCCTGGAGCGGGCTCGACTCGTCTGGCCAGCAGCTGGAGGAGGGTGACTACACCTTCGAGATCACCGCTACCGACTCCGACGGAGACACGGTGGAGGTCACCGAGCTCATCCGTGGCCTCTGCGACGAGATGACATTCGATAGCGGCGTGGCCAGTCCCTCCGTCGACGGAATCCAGGTCTCCATGGGCGACATCATCCGCCTCTACACTGAGGATTCGGAATGATTCGTCCCCTCGGAGGAGCGTCGCCAGCCACCCAGGTCCGGGGCACACCTGCCCGGGAGATCGCTGGTAGTGGCTTCGACAACAGCTTGGATGCGCTCCTCGCTCGGAGCACACCCCAGTCCGAGAACGACGCCCGGGATGTGAACTTCTCCCGTCACGCCTCCGCTCGAATGCGGTCGCGTGGGGTGGAGCTCCCCTCCGAAGACCTCGAGGCTCTCAAGGGCGCCTTCGACAAGCTGCAGGACCGTGGAGCCCGGGAGAGCCTGGTGCTCCTCGGCGACAACGCCTTTGTCGTCGGTGTGCCGAGCCGCACCGTCATCACCACCATGACCCGCTCCGAAGCAGCGGGAAATGTGTTCACCCAGATCGACTCGACCGTCGTGATTCGCTGAACCCTTAAAACCCTTTCACAACCTACCGGGCTGGACCGCGGAGTCACTCCAAGGAAGCCCGGAGGCAGACCCTGACCGACTTGATGGGTCTGCCACCAACCCCCGCCGTAAGGCATCCCTGGAGTAAATCCATGTCGCTCTTCTCCACTCTACAAGTGGGCGCTAGTGGTCTGTCTGTCGCCAGCACCGGACTGGGTGTGTCGGCGGACAACATCGCCAACGTCAACACCACTGGCTACAAGCGGGGCCGCGCCTCGTTCGCTGACTTCATGCCCCAGAACGTCTTCGGCATGTCGGGCAGCAACCAGGTCGGCATCGGCGCTGCCACCAACAAGATCGTCAACATGTTCGGTCAGGGCTCCATCGACACCAGCGGAAACTCGCTGGACATGGCCATCTCTGGCGAGGGCTTCTTCGTCGTCGAGTCCGACAACGCGGCGTTCTACACGCGCAACGGTGAGTTCTACCTGGACGATGACGGCTTCGTGGTCACCCCCGACGGCCTCAACCTCCAGGGGCACAACGCCACCCAGGGCACGCTCTCTTCCTCCGTGGAAGACCTGCTGCTCGCCGACTGGTACTACCTGTCTTCCGCTACCTCCGAGATCACCCTCGATGCGCAGCTGTCGGCCGAGGAAGCCACCGGTACCGACCTCGCTGGTCTCGACTTCTTCGGAACCGGCACGGGTACCGACACCCTCACCGACGCCGGAGACAACGCAGACTTCTCCACGAGCATCACCGTGTACGACAGCCTCGGCGTCGGTCACGAGGTGATGGTGCTCTTCGAGCGCAGCGGCTCCAACGACTGGATCTGGCGTGCGGTCGTCGATGCCACCGAGGCCTTCGACTCCACCAGCACGGCCTACAGCAGCACCGATGGCGACGCCTTCGAGATCTCGAGCGGCACCCTGACCTTCGACACGAGCGGCGCCCTGTCGACGTTCACCCAGACCGACACCTCGGGCTGGACCTTCGAGGGCGCGGCCGCACAGACCATCGAGATGGACTTTGGCCTCGACGCATCCGGCGTCGAGACTGACGGTCTGGTGGTGTTGTCTGGCGACGAGTCCTCGGTGAGCACCGTGAACCAGGACGGCATCGCCTCTGGCTTCCTCGACACCATCGACGTCGAGGATGACGGCACCATCACTGGCTCCTTCACCAACGGGGAGACGCTGACCATCGGACAGGTGGTCCTCGCGACCTTCCAGGCTCAGCAGGAGCTCCGCAGCGTCGGCGGCACCTACTACGCGGAGAGCACGGGTTCAGGTGAGGCGGCTGTGGACGTGGCCGGCTCGGGCAGCCGTGGCACGGTCTCCGGCAGTGCACTCGAGCGCAGCAATGTCGACCTCGAAGACGAGTTCATCGGCATGATCACCATGCAGCGCTCCTACCAGGCCAACGCCAAGACCGTCTCGACCGCAGATGAGTCGTTGCAGGTGCTGATGAACATGGTGTAGCCCCGCGTGGGACTACGCAGGCAGTAGCCTCGATTTGGCTGAAAAGCCTATGGGAAGCTGCATTATTTTGCGGAGCGCTGCCTCCTTCGGGGGGCGGCTGCTTCCAATTGGATCCTTCTCTCGGCAAAAACAGCCTCAACTATTCGAGTATTCGACCGACATTCCGAGGTCCCTCGCAATCGAGGAGCCTGTGGATGGCTGAAGCTGCCCCCCCGGCCAAGAAGAAGAAGAGTCCCATCATCTTGATCGGCGCCGTGCTGTTCTTGCTCCTCGGAGTGGGCTCAGCAGCAGGTGCGGCGTTCTACCTTGGCCTCATCGGCGGGTCCTCCGACTCATCCGAAGAGGGTGAGGAGGGCGAAGAAGGTGAAGAAGGCGAAGAAGGAGATGGTGGTGGCCATGGCGGCGACGGGGAGGGTGCAGGCGAAGGGGAAGGCGTCGCTGACGACCTGTCTCGTCGCCTCGGGCTCGCCGACGAGCCCGTCGTCACCAACATGGGCGCCTTCACCGTCAACCTCCGCGGGAGCGGCGGCGGTCGGGTGCTCCGCCTTGAACTCCAGCTCGAAGGCCCAGCCTCTGAGGCGGATATCGTCAAAGCTCGCGAGGCACGCATCCGTGACGCTGTGATCACCGCCGCCAGCGACTACACTTGGGCCGAGCTCGAGGGTACAGATGGCAAGACACGGTTGCGGGATGAGCTACTGGCTCGGGTCAACGGAGCGTCGGCTCCTGCAGTCGTCGAACACCTCTACTTCACCCAGTTCGTAATCCAGTGATTCGACAGGCCCCAGGAGCCCGCGCCGCTGACCTTGAACGGCACGCTCGCCTGGGCGGAGTGGTGCTCGGGGAGATCTTCGAGCAGGCGCTGCGTCGTCTTCGGCCGAAGCTCGCGACCCGCATGGGGGGCATCTTGCCCATCCATGTGCCCAACATCGGCGCCCACCAGCTCGAGGATGCCTTCCAGGCGGACCTGGGCACGGGGGCTGCCTTCTGGGTCTCCTACCCAGTGATCGGCGGGTCTGGGGCCATCATTGTCGGGCTGGAGGGGAACCTCATCGCACTGCTGATGGGCCGCATGTTCGGCGAGGTGGAGGTTGGAGGGTCCACCTGGACCCCGCGTGCCCCCACCCGGGTGGAGCTGGCCGTCGGAATGAGGCTCGCCCGAGACCTGGTCGAGGCCGTGACCCATTGCTGGACGGGCGGACCCGCCCCACGGGTGACAGAGGGCCGGAACGGGCCTCCCTCGCGGGTCGCCGACGGCCTGGATCCCGAGTCCGTGATGCTCTCCGTCACCGTCGAGCTCGAGATCGAGACTGCGGTGGGTCGCATTGCGGTGCTGGTGCCCGACGAGCTGGTGCTCGGAGAGCTCGGGAAGGTTGATGAAGAGCCTGCCCGTGCCATGCACATCGAACGCGTCTACCCCATCGACGTGGAGTTCGTGGTGGAGCTGGCGCGGCTGCGCATGTCCATCGGAGAGCTGAAGGACCTCAAGCCAGGCGACGAGATCCCTCTCGGGCTCGTGCGCTTCGTCGAGGCGCGCGTGGAAGGGGTCCCCGCCTTCGTTGGCCAGCCCGGCGAGACGGGTGGCCAGCGTTCATTTCGTATCACGGAGCGGTCGAACTCCGCTTCTCACCTGACTGGCGTGCGTCGCTGACAGCGTAGCTGGAGTAGTCATGCCCGAGCGTGTCATGGACTTTTTGAAGGACATCCCAGTCGAAGTAGTTGTAGAGCTGGGGCGCGCGCGCATGACGATCCGCCGCCTCGCGAGCCTCGAACCCGACGATGTGATCGAGCTGGACCACGGTCAGTCCGAGCCCGTCGACCTCGTGGTCGGCGGGAGGCTCATCGCCCGGGGCGAGACGGTGGTTCGGAAGGACCGAGTGGCCCTCAGGATCGTCGAGGTCATCACCGGGGAACCGGAGGGGGAGCCGCGGTGACCCTGGCCCTCCTCTTGGCGTCGTTGGTCGCCTTTGCCTCCGGTGGCGGCGAGGACCCGACCTACGACCGGTTGTTTGGTCAGGTGGAGCCCCAAGCAGAAGTTCCCGAGGTCAAAGAGCCGGCCAGCCCCTGGACCCCCATACGCCTCGTCGCTCCCGCGCTGCTCGGTGGGTTGGGGCTGATGGCGCTGTGGCAGGTCAAGCGGCGGCGAGAGCCCAAGACGATCTCGGGGGATCCCCTCATGGCGATCCTGTCTCGTCTGCCCCTTGGCGACCGCGGCTCTCTGGTGCTCGTGGAAGTCGAAGAACAGGAGGGAGGCCGTCGACGGCTCCTGGTGGGCACGGGTGGCGGTTCTCCGACCTTGGTGTCAGACCTCGGGACGGACTTCGGGGCGTCGGTGCTCGAGGAGGTTCTGGCTGAGCGGACTCGGCTGAGCGGCGAGGCCTGAGATGCTGCTGTGGCTCATGCTGGAGGGTGTGGCTCAGGCGCAGAGCGTGGCTCCCGATGCGGGACAGGTTCTCGCGGATCTCGTGGGCGACGACCCCAGCGCTGGCATGAGCACGTCGGTACGGCTCCTGCTCTTCCTGACGGGGCTCACGTTTCTGCCGGCCCTCATCGTGGTGATGACCCCGTTCGTGCGGTTCGTGATCGTCCTGTCCCTGCTGCGCCAGGCCTTGGGACTGCAGTCGTCCCCGCCCAACCAGGTGATCATCGGGGTGTCACTCATCATGACGCTGCTGGTGATGCAGCCGGTCCTTCTAGATGTCTGGACGCTGGGGGTGGGGCCCTTCATGGACGGGCAGATGGAGCTGGGTGCAGCCATCGACGCCATGATGGAGCCGTGGCGCGAGTTCATGCTGGCCAACACTCGGCGCCAAGAGATGGCGGCCATCCTTGATATTGCGCAGATCGAACGACCGGAGACGCTCGAGGAGATCCCGACCACGGCGGTGATCAGCAGCTACGTGCTGTCGGAACTCGGCACGGCCT
>JAERSX010000236.1 GCA_016845285.1 Deltaproteobacteria bacterium
CCGATCACCACATCTCCATTGGCACCCACCCGAAGCCCGGCCGAACGGCGCAATTCGTGGCCGGAGCCGCCCCGGCTCTCCGTCTGCCGGATGCCGCCGCCGGTGATGTTCACCCCCCTGGGGCCTGCGGTCGCGGTGGAGGCCCAGGGGACGCTGCCTTGCACACCTTCGGGGCGCACTGCATCGGGCGCATCGACCCGGGTGGGCGAGCCGTTGCGCTCGGTGGAAGGTCCTGCACTCGGCAAGCTGCCATCGGCCCGCAGGGGCCGGACTGCCTGGTCTCCCGCTGCTTCCCTGGCAGACCGGTCTGCAATTCCGTCTGCCAGCACACGACTCTGCCTCTGAATCGCACCGGACAGCCGTTCGGGACCCATGGTGGGGCCGGCCGGACCCTGATCCGACTGCAATGCCTGCAGCACCGCCGCCTCCGCGTCCGAGTACTCCGCCCGCAGCTCGGCCAGGGACATCTGCGCGAGCGGGTCCAACCCGAGCTCTCTGCCCTGGTTGAGCACTCCCTCTACCCGATCCGCATGCATCAGAGCGGCGACACTGGCACGTTCGAAAGCAGCTTGATCTCCGGCCTCGTAGGCGGTCTGCGCGGCCTGTGCGGCACGCCGCATGGCCGCCACCTCACCGCGCGCGGCCTGGGCGTCTGTCTCCACATCACCGGTCTGCACAAAGGCGCCCATGCCCGTGATGCCCGATGGTCCAACCGGTCGCACCTCGCCCAGCGCAGCGTTTCCAGCCAACTGCTGTGCGTGCATGGCCGCCTGCTGAGATGGACTGAGCAGCATTCCGGGCTGTCCGAGCTCAGGGGCGCATTCCCAAATGGGCTCTGAATGAGCCTGTTCCCTGCAGTAGCCAGGCATGGTGCCCTCCGGTTGCTTTGAATCTGCGGACCGAAGGGAGCAAAGTCCTGATCAAGTTGTGATCATCGTCTCGGTTTGGCTACAGCACACCCATGACCACCCGCTTCCGCCTGGGATCCTGCACCTTCGACGCCACGGAGAGTTGGGTCGAGCGAGACGGGAAACACACCCACCTGCAGCCCGTCGTCTGCAAACTGCTGGCCTACCTGGTCGCCCATCCGCAGCAACTGCTCCGCCGAGAAGCGCTGCTCGACGAGGTCTGGGAGGGCGTGCACGTCTCCGATCAAGCCCTGACGCAGGTGCTGCGAAAGGTTCGTCTGGCGCTGGGCGATGACACCCGCAAGCCACGCATGCTCGAGACGGTTCCGCGCCGAGGCTACCGTCTGGTGGTCCCCGTGGTGCCGCTGTCGGCCGATCACGCCCACCGTCCCCTGCCACGTGCACTCGACGGCTTCATCGGCCGCGAAGAGACCATCTCGCAGATCTGCCGCTGGATCGACCAGGGGGAGAGGCTCATCACCCTGACCGGGCCCGGCGGTGTGGGCAAGAGCCGTGTGGCGCTCGAGACGGCGCACCGAATCCAGGGCGATCATGGAAGAGCGGAGGGTTCACACTTCTCCGTGTCGTGGTGTGAGCTCGCTGCCGTGCGGACCCAGAGCACGCTTGTCGAGAGCGTCGCCCAGGCCCTGGGTGTTCCACTGGTGGAAGGAGATCCGAACCACCAACTGCGGGATGCGCTCAAGGGCCTCGGCCCGACCGTCTTGTGTCTGGACAACCTGGAACAACTGGTCGACCTGGCACGCCCCTGCCTGCAGGAGTGGATGCAAGCGGCCCCGGACTTGGCGGTGTTGGCCACCAGTCGCACCCCGCTGGACCTGTCGGGCGAGCGCCGGGTTCCGCTGGCACCTCTCGACAGCGAGGCCTCCGAGTCCGACGCCGTGACCCTGTTCTTCGAGCGGGCCCAGCGCATTCAACCCGACCTGGCGGTGACCCCAGGCACCACCGAGGCCGTGCTGAAGGTGGTGCGCGCTCTGGACGGACTGCCTCTCGGGATCGAGCTGGCCGCCGCCCGTTGCGCCCTCTCCAGCCCAGAGGAACTGGCCGCAGAAGGCTCTGCCCTGCTGGGTCGCCTCAGCGCGCCCGACCGGAAGTCCGAGCGCCACGCCACCTTGCTGGCGACGGTGCTCTGGTCCTGGTCCCTGCTGACCGAACCCGAACGCATCACGCTGGCCCAATGCCTGGTCTTCCAACGGGACTTCACCCCCGCTTCCGCTGAGACCGTCATCCACCCCGGCAAAGGGCAGTCGGTGCATCTGTTGCTTCAGGCGCTGGTGCACCATTCCTTGTTGGTCCGGCGGACCGATCCCCACGGCACCACCTCTCTCCACCTGTTGCAGAGCGTGCGGAACGGGCTGGCAGAACACCTGCGCGAAGCACCAGAACAGACACACCTGGACGGCGCCTACCTGCGCCATGCCGAACACATGGCCACCCTGGGTGACGCGTCCATGCAAGCCGAGCTGGAAGGACCGAACGGCCCGATGGTCTTCCGACACATGCAGCGCCACCGGATGGACATGAAGGCAGCGATCATGTGGTCGTTGGCCAATGGCCGTCCAGACCTGGCAGCCCACGGTTGGACAGCCCTGGCCTCCTTGCTCTCACGAGACAACCACAAGGCAATCCTGGATTGGTGCAGACGCCTGGACGAGGTGAAGACCCCGTCCAGAGAACGGCTGCGGGTGAACCTGGCCAGCGCGCAGGCATTGCGCACAGCCGGCCACCTCGATCAGGCGGAATCCTTGATTGATCAGAGCCATGCCCTGGCCCAATCCAGACACCCCGAGTGGCTGGGTTGGGTCCACAGCCTGGCCTGCTTGCTGCACCTGGACCGGGGTCGGCCTGGCCAAGCAGCAGACAGCCTGGAAGACGCAAGAACGGCTGGACCTCCACCAGATCTACCCAGCATGACAGCCCGCCTTCAGATCTATGAGGGCATCTTGCGCTACCGCCAGGGTGCTCTGGATGCAGCGCAGGCCTGCTGGGAAGCGGCGCTGGAGACGGCTCAGCGAAATGGCTGGTCTCATCTGGCAATGATCGCCTTGGGAAACCGAGCGCTTCTTCAGGTGCAAGTCGGCGCCTTGGCTGCCGCAAGAGATGCCGCGGAAGAGGTGCTCGCTCACCACCGCTCCATGGGCGATCGACGAGAGGAAGGGCGCCTGCTCGGCCTGCTCTCAGACATCCTTCACGATCTGGGTGAAACCCGACAGGGAGACGAGAAGGAAGCCCAGGCCATCCGAGTCCACCAACAGACCGGCGCCCGGCGCCAGGAAGCGATCAGCCGGACCATCCGCGCAGATCGACTGTTGGAACGAGGCGAGATCGCGGAGACCGAAGTGGAGGTCGACCGCGCCATGCTCCTGCACCAGAGTGTGGGCAACACACGCTGGTCCGCCCTGAGCCGCTGCATTCAAGCGGTCCTCCAAGCGAAGCGAGGTTCCCATGAGCAAGCACAGCGCAGTCTGGACCAAGCCCGTGCCACCCTGGAAGAGATGGATGACCCCATCAGCCTGGCCAACGTCGAAACCTACCAGGCGATGGTGGCACTGGAGCAAGGCGACCCAGAAGGAGCCCAAAGAGCCCTGAACCGTGCAGCACAGCAAGGTCGGCAAAGCGGTCTGCCGTCTTCATCCTGGTTGGTACAGCGCATCTCCAGGTTGCATGCAATTGCCTCCGAAGACCTTGGGCAGGCACCTGAACAGTGACCTCAGCCAAGGTGCGGCTCAGTCGTTGTTGATCAGGAACGCATCGAGATGCCGATCGAAGATGCGGTGCAGGAGGTCGCGTCCGACACCGCATTGGTACGCGGTGCAGGCCGTCGCCTTCGGCATCCAAGAAGAGGGCCTCCGTCTCGCCCACGGGACCACGCCCAGTCAGCAGAGGACGGCGCCCTCGGCATCATTGGGGCCTGCGCGGACCCCGAGGCGCGCCAGGGGGACCTCTTCGGGCCTCAGGGCTGGACCGGCTTCCCCGAGCGCCTGCCGCCCGAACCCCTCCTCAAGGACCCGGCGAACCTCGCCGTGAACTGGAAGGGCTGCGAGGCAGCGGTGGGAACCTTCAATATCTGAAGGTCCGGCTGTGGCGCCAGCCGGTGAGTCCCGGGGTAGTCGCGCTCGAGGCTGAAGGAGCCGGTGAGGTCGTACTGGCAGTCACCATCCCGGCTCTCGTGATGTAGAAGCCCTCGAATTCACCGACCTTCTCGTCGTCATCGGTGTCGGCATCACCCGAAGCTGTGTACACGCCAGCGCCAAACGATAAAACAACTTGAACACGACAAAGCTACGGCAAGGAGCACACCAACGTAATCGTCGTGCCGGCCTTGCTCGTCTCCACACGCAAGCCAAGCTGGTTTCGTGTCGATAGCGTTTTCACGATGGCCGTGCCGAGGCCATGCGCCTCGCCGTGTTTCACTCTCATTTCTATTTCGCCATACGATTCCGCAACCTCGTCTGGCAAACCCGGCCCATTGTCTTGCACAGATATTTCATAACTGTCGCCCACATTCAACCCTTGCAACACGATGTGGACCTTCCCATCGCAGGCTTGATAGGCGTTTAGGCATAGGTTGTGAACGATCTGAACGAAGTCATCTTTGTTCAGCGTGACCTGCCCCGCCTGAACCTGCACCTCGTGCGCCACAAAACCGGGAAGCATGGCCTGCACACGGCGCCAAACCTCGGGGATCAGCACCTCGGCGGAATACGCCTGCATCTGCGCCACAGGCTGAATCGTACGCAAGATCGTATTGCACAGCGCCGCCCCTTGGGTCGCCGCGTGATGAATATCATTGAGCATGGCCAGGTCTTCCGGATCGTCAACGGACATCATCGATGCACCCATTGTGATCGGACTCAACAAATTGCGGATGTCGTGTACGGCGCCCACGGCCAGAGTCGCGGCGCCTTGGGTCGCGCGAAGCTGATCGTTTGTGGTCTGCAAATCCTTGGCTTGCATCGACAGATCGCGGTGAGCCCTCGCCAATTCGTCGTTCAGTGACGTCAACAATCCCCGCTGGCGCATCAGCACCTGAATCATGCCTCCCAAAACCAGCCCCACCACGATGGGCATGAAGATCAATGTACGTGTCGGCGGCGTGCCGTTGAGAATCATAAAATTCACGCTGGCCAAAAAGACCAGCACAAGGGGCGTTACCGCAAGCCAAACCACACCATTCAATCGCCGCAACAGCATGGACGCCACCGAACGTTGCATGCCTTGACTCATTCCTACGCCCCCCCCTGGAAGCCGGCGGCAGACCACATCAAGGGCGTGTTCCCGTTGGAAGACCTCGCCTGGGGCACGCCGACCGACCTGCTCATCGCCCGCGACCACAAGGAGCCGCCGGCCAGCTCACCCTTGGCATGCACAAGGCGATCGTCGGGCGACACGCCGACCCCCGGTGCCAGCCTCACATTCACGGTCAAGACGCCGCCGACGGGGTCCGGAAAGACGCAGTTTGCCGTGATCACCGGCTCCCTGACCGGCACCAGCCCTGGCTTCGTCGTCGACGGGCTGGTCGTGCCAGCCGCCTTCGATGCCTACTCCATGGCGCTGCTCAATACCCCCTTGGCCATCTTCCCAGGAGGCACCGTGGTCAGCCCGCTGCCCAACGGGTCGGCGACCTTCAGCCTCGACGAGAGCGTGCTCCTGACGCCCGGACTCGCAGGCTCAGAGGTGGTGCACGCCGTGGTCATCATCGAGCTCGATCTCGTGACGGGGATTCCGGTGGTGGTCAGCGTGAGCAATCCGCTGACCCTGCAGCTCTGATCGGGCGCCGCACCGATCAGGCGCCGAAGCGCTGCTCGAGCTCGGCGTGCGCGGACGGACCGGAGCCGCACCCGCAAGTCACAACGGCAGCCTTCGAGCTGTCGGCAGTCGCCTCAGCGCCGTGCAGGCACGGACGAGTCCTCGGGCGTGCAGTGCGTCCAGGAGCTCGCCCAGTTGCTTGGAAAAATGAGCTGAATGGAAACAAAGATCCCAACGATATGCGCTTAGTCGGCCTCGCGTCGCCGATGAAGGCCGCTCACGGGACTCTACTGCTGGCCACCATGATGACACTCCTACTCGTGCTCCTAGGGTTGACGTGGGCTAGCGTGCCAACCACCCTATTGATAGGCAAGAACGAACTCGAGGACGCACGTAATGATCACCGCTGTCGAACAGCTTGAAGGAAAATTCATCTCCGGCATTTTCGCCGAATACGCCGCGGCCGAGTGCTACCTAGAAGACTGTTGCGCACAGGAGTTCAGGATCGTACCTACCGGGGCGGACGTCTTCCCACTCTATGTACTAGAGGGCTACCCTGGCGACACCAGGTTCGTCTACACAAACTCACGGGAGGACCTCGTCCGACTCGTACAGGACGCTGCGGGGACGCGCCTTGCTGACGACGACGCCATCCACTTCAACGTCTACCGAATCACCAAGCCAAATGCCTCAACGCCACCGGGAACCGACCAGATGGGTGCTTGGTGGCACGAGCACATCAGGAATGTACATCTCGAGGAAGTCGCAACCGGTGACTTCCACAACAGTCCCATGTTTGGGCAATTTGACGACACATTGCGGATGCTCGAGCGCGAGCGTTCCAGCGTCATTGCAGAGATACGCGCCCGACCCGAAAACCAACTCCTTGTCCAGCGTAGACGCGAGCTCGACCGTGTGCTCAAGGCGCTGCAATTGCTCGGCGACAATTGGATTCAAGTCGACAAGATCCATTCCATCGAGCACTTGCCTTGGCCTGAACACGACTCATCGAAGATCCGGATCATGGAGGACTTCGACGTCGAAGACCGAACGATATGGCAGGAGCTCGAGTTCAGAGGAAGACGCACCGTGCGTCCGGAGGGAACCGACGCTCTGATCTTGATGAAGCCAGACTGACCTCGCGGCGGCGTCGAAGAGACAGACCCTCAGGCGCTTGAAGGCATCGATATCGAAGATGCAGCACATGAGAGCGAGGTGACGCAATCCAGCCAGACCGGCCAATGTACCTCGTGCTTCACGATCATCACTGGAGAGTCGGACCTCAGGATCACGCCGTTCTGTCCGCTGAGCTCGATGGCGAATAGGAAGCATTAGCGGTCTCGACCGAGCACATCTGAGCCACCAACCCCCAACTCTGGACGGGTCCGGTGCCGTGGAGCAGCCGAGGTCACGCTGAGAGGATGCGTCTGGCCACTCTGAGCAGCGTGGCGGCCGTCCTGTGCGGAAAGGTCCGCCAGAGCAGGTAGCTCCAAGGCAGCCAGGCTCTTCGCTGGGAGCCCCGGCGTCCCCCACGCCCCGGGCGCACCAGGGCTGGGAAGGTCTCTCCTCGAGGCGGCTCAGTCCAGGTCGTAGAGAATGACGCGGCCGTGATTGAGGCCGTAGTAGGGCTGGGCCACGACCAGCTCGGAGGCCCCGTCGCTGTCGAAGTCATCGGCGATGAGGGCGGCGCCGAAGCCGAGCTGGAGCGTGCCGAAGAGCGAGGCATCGCTGGAGCTCGTGGAGATCGAGCCGCTGCCAAGACTGCGGCCAAGAAAGAGGTGGACCTCTCCCGACTCCTCGAGTGCGGTCGACGACAGGCTCTGGGCGTCGTCGGGAGCCGAGGCCGCGAGGTCGGTCATGCCGTCGTTGTCGAAGTCTCCAAGGGCCAGCGCGTGTCCGAACCGGGCCGCTGCGGTCCGGTTGACGATGGTGAGGTCGGCACTCGACACGCTGACGGTCCCCGACAGAGAGCCCACGTCGTAGAAGAGGTAGACCTCCTCCTCGGCGGTGCTCGAGAGCACCAGGTCCCTCGTGTTGTCGGCGTCGAAGTCGCCCACCATGGATTCGGCGCTATCGCCGAGGGCAGCGCCCACCGAGGCGCCGTGGATGCGGAGCGTATAGAGCTCGTCGGCCGCACCGCCTCCCTGAAGCAGCGAGGCGCCGTCGAGCACGTAGAGGGCGCCGTCTTCGTCGCCCTGCACAGGCGCGCCAGGGGCCGAGAGCAGCAGGTCCTGGTGGCCGTCGCCGTCGAGGTCCCCCACGCCGATGGTGCGACCCAGCTCCTCGTCGTCTGCCGAGCCCGTCCAGATGGCGTCGTAGCCGGAAGACAACCAGTGGTCGCCCCCGGTAGCGATGGTGTCGGAAGTGAACAACAGGGTGCGCCCAGCCTTGTCGCTCGCCTGGTAGTCGCCGTAGACCACGTCGACGAGGCCGTCGCCGTCGAGATCGGAAAAGCTGCAGAGGGTGCGAGCCCAGGCGCTGCTCTCAGCACCGTGAAACGTGACCCAGGCGTCATCAGGAGAGAGCGCGCCGCCGGTGGTGGCGCTGCTCAACACGATCACACCGGCCACCCCGCTCGAGGACCGGCCGTCGTCGTCCCCACCCAGGACGAGGTCCGCCGCGCCGTCGCCGTCCAGATCGCCCATGCGGCTGCCGCTGGTGGCCAGGTAATTGTCGGCCACGTCCGCTCGGAAGATGAAGGTCGCGTAGTCGTCGAGGGAGCTGCCCGCAGGCGCCGACCATGCGCTTGCCTCGAGGAGGCCGACGCCGCCGGCATAGAGC
>JAERSX010000237.1 GCA_016845285.1 Deltaproteobacteria bacterium
CCGACAACACCCTTCGCTTCGCCCTGCTGTTGCTCTACGCCGTGGTCATCGCGCCGGCTGTCGAGGAGCTGCTCCTGCGCGGCTTCTTGTTGGTTCCTCTGGCGGCCCGGATCGGTGGTCGAGGGGCCATCGGTCTCAGCGCCGTGCTGTTCGGCACGATGCACCTCTCCGACCCCCAGGCAATCCCACCCCTCGTGGTGCTGGGCGTGATGTTGGCGTGGCTGCGCTTGCGCTCGGACAGCCTGTGGCCCCCCATCCTGCTGCATGTGACCAACAACGCGGTGGCGTTGGGCCTCGTGCTAGCGCTCTGAAGAGCCTGGCGCGACCGGGCTCAGCCCATCACTGGTGGCCACCCAGATCCCCCCGTCGGGGGCGCTGCCGAACCCTCGGTACTCCCCGGTCAGGCGGGTGGCGATGCGCGGCCCCGACAGGTCCACGACGACCACCCCGCTGGCCCCTGGACGCTCCGAGGACAAGAGCGCTGCGTCGGAGGAGGGGTCCCGGTCGACGGGCCAGTCCGGTCCGAGGGCGTCGAAGTCCAGGATGCGCTCGAGCTCGCGGGTGCCGCCCTCGGCCAACACGAGCCAGCGGCCTGTGGCATCGATGAACAGCCCGTGGGCGGGGCCGCGGAGGTGGAGCTCCCAGCGGCGATCGAGGGAGTCTGGATCGATGGCAGCCAGGATGGTGTCAGGCCACACCATGAGGAAGGACTCTCGTCCCGTGGGATGCATCGCCAGCCAGCGGGTGTAGGACGCTGCACCCGGCACCCCGGGAACCGCCTCCATGAGGCGGAGAGATCCGGTGCGCACCAGCTGTGCCGAGCCATTGCTCGCACCGCGCAGGTAGCTGAGGGTGCCGTGGTCTCGGGTGGGCACACGCTGTCGGAAGGGGACACGCAGCTCCCGGGACCGCATGTCGTTCCATTCGTCAGCCAGGGCCACGGGCGTGCGGGGGTCTGAGGCTGGAGTGAGCTCGAGGGGCTGAGGCTCGCCGATTCGCCCGCTCCCATCGAGTTGGCTGGCACACAAGGGCGCGTCCTCACATGGGGCGAGCCACGCCAGGCCACCGTCGTGAGTGTCCAGCACACCGGTCGGTGTCTGTCCCAGGGGACGCGCATCCCCCAGGACTCCCTGGGGCGTCAGCGGGCGAAGGCTGTCTCCCGACCAGACGACACAGCCTCGTGCCAGACAGGCAAAGCCGTCTACTTGCGTGGGCAGGGCCGGTGGCACAGGGGCTGCCTCGGCTTGGGGCAGTGCCCGATCTTCTACGCCGTCCACGACGTTGGGGGCCACCTTCGGCCCGCAGCCGGCGAAGGAGAGCAGCGCCACGGTGAGCAACAGGCAACGCATCATGAGACCGCGTATCCCGGGGCCCGGTGGGTTACTCCGCTCCGACCTGATGTGCGCTGGAACGCGGGCCCCGCAGAGTGGGCGCCGTCTGCGGGCCAGACAGAAGGCGCAAGCGCGCACCGGACGGAGAACCAGCTCATGAGCGACGGACCTGAGTCCAACCCCCCGCAGCCGAAGGACGCCGCTGCGGCTGCACCGCAAGACGGTGCCCGAGGCGGTCCACGAGGCGCCCCGCGGGGTGGTCCGCGGGGCGGTCCGCGGGGCCGCAAGCCCAAGACCGACCAGCGCACCCGTGCCAAGGCAGCCCGCCTCGAGAGGGAGGCCGGACTGCCACGGACGCTGGCCTACCAGGTGGCCATGGGCAATGTGAGCCTGAGCGAGGTCCTCGAACGCATGGCTCGCCGAGATCAGGTGGAGAGCTTGATGCGGCGACACGAGCTGCCCAAGTCGCTGGCCACCCAGGTCGCTCTGGGACAGGCCGATCTCGACCAGGTGCTCATTCGGCGACGCCGGGAAGCTCACGTGGCGGAGCACCGCGAGCAGAGCGTGCTCAACCATGCTCTCGAGAGCGGAAACCCCGTGCTGGTCGGCTTGCTCGGCGCCCATCGACTCGAGGGTACGATCACGGCTGTCGACCGCTACGAGTTCACGCTCACTCCCAAAGAGGGAGAGGCCGAGACCATCCACAAGGTGCGTCTCAAGTACGGCATCGACTTGAGCCAGGGCATGAAGGCGCGAGGCGTCGTCAAGGCGCCCAAGAGCTCGGTGGTCGCCGAGCCGGTCTGGAAGCCGCAGGAGCGCTACGGCGTGTCCGACAAGCGGCTGTACGGCTACCTCGAAGATGAGATGGACGTCGTCGCAACCACGACAGAGCAGGATGTGGTTCGGGGTCGGTTGTCTTGGCTGGGTCGCTGGGAATTCGGCATGACCACCCGCAAGGGCATCGAGGTGGTGCTGTTCCGTCACGCCTTGTGCGACATTCGGAGCGCCTGACATGGGTCTCTTCAAGGGCGCCCTGACCCTGCGGCGCTACCACGTCGACGGGGAGCTGCCCGACGACTTCCGCGAGCGCTTTCCCGAAGCCCTCGACGACCATGCCTTCAAGGAGCCGGCCAGCGTGCTGCATGCCGAGGAGGTGGTGGGCTGGTGCCACGTCCACAACCTGCTCGACACGTCGTTTGCACAGCCGGCCGATCGGCAGCGATGGCTCTACAACCACTACCTGGTGGCGGGCCTCCGGGTAGACAAGAAGGTCTTGCCCAGCAAGCTGTTCAGGGCCCATCTCGACAAGCGCATCGCCGCTTGGTGTGAGCAGAACCAGCGCAACCGCGCACCGGCCAGCGTGCGTCAGGAGATGAAGGAGGCCCTCGAGCAGGAGATGATGGCCAAGACCCTTCCTCGGGTGCAGGTCCACGAGTTCTGCTGGAATCTGGCGGATGGGTGGGTCTTCTTCCACAGCACATCCGACAACGCCAACGACCGGTTCCGGAAGCTCTTCAGGAACACCTTCGGGCTCGGCACCACCCCGTTCTCACCCCTCGACTTCCTGACCGATCTGCCCGATGTGGCCGAGTCTCTCGAGGTGCAGGGCATCAGTGACTATCGGCCTGACGGCAGCGATGAGCGGGGGTGGACATGAGCGGCCAGCGGTCATCAGATGGTGGCGAGCGCAGCGCCGGGCTGCCCCACCTGACCGTCGAGTTCTTCGTGTGGCTCTGGTTCGCCTCCGAACGTGACGGCGGGACCATGAACCTCGGCGAGCCCATCGGTGTGGTCGACGTGTGGGTGGAAGAGCGGCTCAGCTTTCGGGCGCCCGAGGAGGACCGCGCGCGCGCCGTCTTCACCGGAGAGAACACAGGGTCTGCCATGGAGGCCCGTGCGGCTCTGGCTGCCGGCAAGGTGGTCCGAGATCTCCAGCTCCATGTACGGCGCGAGGAGCGCGAGTACACCGTGACCCTGCGCGGACCTCACCTCGACCTCGCGGGTGTCAAGCTCCCCCCTCATGCGCCCGAGGGGGAGGACGAGCTGCTCTACGAGCGCATGTACCTCTATGAAGACCTCTGGTACGTGCTCGGAGGTCTCTACCGTCGCTTTGCGCTGGAGCGGGTGGCGCCGGCCTGGCGGGCACAGACCCTTCCCGCGCTGCGCCACTGGGTAGCCACCGGAGAGATCCCCGAGGCTGCCGAGACCACTGAAGCCAGCGAGGATGCCGATGATGCCGGCCCGTCCGTGGCGCCTTGACGCCCTTCGACCCCCTCGATAGGCCGCGACCGTTCATGCGCGGTTAGCTCAGCTGGATAGAGCGCTGGCCTCCGGAGCCAGAGGTCACAGGTTCGAATCCTGTACCGCGTACCACCCCCAAGGCCCCCGCAATCCGCGGGGGCCTTGTTCTTTGGCGCGACCATATGGGCCTTGTGGTGAACCATTGGTCGGGTGTAGGCATGCCTCGGGACGCCTCGGCGTGGTAGCTTTCCCATAGACAACGCGACAGGAGCCAGTTGGCTTGAAGGTCCGGTTCTGGGGTGTCCGGGGCTCGATCCCCGTTCCGGGTGACGCGACTTCCCGCTACGGGGGGAATTCGTCTTGCTTGGAAGTGCAGTTGCCGGGTGGGCCGCCGCTCGTGCTGGACTGTGGCACGGGTGCACGACCCTTGGGACGCGACCTCGTGTTGCGCCAGGCGCGAGATGTACATGTTCTGTTCACGCACTTCCACATGGACCACCTGTTCGGGTTTCCCTTCTTTGGTCCGGTGTACACACCCAACACGCAGGTCAATGTGGCGGTGCCTGCCTACAGCGCGAGGGATGCTGAGGCCAAGCTGGGCCGCTACCTCAACGGGATCTACCACCCGGTGCGCCTCCGTGATGTGGCCGCACAGCTGGCCTTTCGTGGCGTGCGGCCAGGTCGGCCCTTCGAGATCGGCCCCTACGCCGTGCGAGGTGTGGACCTCAACCACCCCGGCGGCTCCACCGGGTACCGCATCGACGCCGGTGGCCGCTCGGTGGTGTACCT
>JAERSX010000238.1 GCA_016845285.1 Deltaproteobacteria bacterium
CCCAAGGTCCAGGACGCCCTGGCACCCCTGGTCGACTCCTGGACCGAAGGGGTCGACACGCCAGGAGAGCGGCTCGTATCGATCCGGTCGCACCTCGAGCAGGAGTACACCTACTCGCTCCAGTTCGAGCGCGGAGAGGGCGACCCGGTGGTCGAGTTCATGCTCGAGTCCAAGCTCGGTCACTGCGAGTACTTCGCCTCGGGCATGGCCCTGTCCGCCCGAATCGCAGGCATTCCCGCACGCGTGGTCACGGGCTTCCGCGCATCCGAGGTCAGCCCCTTCGGCGGCCACGGCATCGTGCGCGGCCGCGACGCCCATGCTTGGGTGGAGGCCTACGTGGACGGCGGGTGGACGCTCGTGGACCCCAGCCCGGCCAACAGCCTGTCCTCTCCCACCGTCCGCAGCTTCCTGGCTGGCGCACGGGACGACCTGCAGCTCTTCTGGAAGCGCTACGGCCTCCAAGGCCTCGCCGGGCTCCTCGTGGTGGTCTTCGTGGGGCTGCAGATCCGCACCCTGCTGCGCGGACGTCAGCGCTCTGGGGAGGCCGTGGACGAGACCTGGAGCGAGCCCCCGCCCGCCTACATGGTGGCCCTGCTCACCGTCCTGGCAGAAGACGAGCTGGAGCGTGAGCCCGCCGAGACCGTCGAGTCCTTCGCGCAGCGGACAGCGGAGGCCGGGCAGGACCGGGCCAGCGTGATCCTCCGGCGCTACGCGGCGCTCCGCTACGGAAAGCTGGGCGACCAGGCCGGCCTCGAAGGGGAGGTCAGCTCTTGGCTGCAGGCCCGACGCTCGCAGCCGTGATCCCCATGTCAGGATTCCACCGCAGGTACAGTGCCGCGACTCTCGTCGACCCCGATCTCATCGCAGTCTTCGAGGCTGGCACGCGCCTTGCTGTCACCTGCAGCATGGAGGTCATCTTGCGACTCAGCCCCGTTCTTCTCCTCGCCCCAGCCCTGCTCACCGGCTGCGAACTCGAACCCGGTGTCGACTGCAACCTCATGTACGCCCCCGAAGGAGCCGCGATCACCTTCACCGCCAATGACTGGCAAGAGGGTGAGTGGACCATCGAGCTGGATGGCGAGCGCTGCACGGTGACCCTGCCTGGCACCGACGCCGGCGTCTCCTGCGAGGACGGCGATGAGTACAAGCTGTTCCAGATGTACCTGTCGTCCGACGGCACGGCCATCGACGGCGGATGGCTCGAGGGGAGCACCCCCGACGACCTCGACGTGGCCATCTTCCACGACGGGGAGCTGGTCCACGAACAGACCCTGCAGCCCGCCTACGATGTCGACGAGCCCAACGGCCCCGGCTGTGGCGAGCGCCGCTACGCCGACGTGGAGATCGCCCTGGACTGAGACAGATCTCAGTCTCCGTCGAGGATCTCCTGGTGGTGAGGTGGCGCCGAGCCATCGAGCACACCGAAGCCGGCCCAGAGCGGCGGCCGGCTGGACGTCGTCTTCACCTCGATGGTGGCCTGACGCGGCTCGATCTCTTTCTTCACCTTGATGTCGTCCCACGACTCGATGACGAACTCGACCCGCCGGTTGCGCTCCCAGGCTTCCTCGACGGATCGGTCGTCGACGGGTTGGTCCTCACCGAAGCCCACGCTGGTGAGACGCTCCGGCGCCACCCCTGCCTCCATCAGGTAGGCCCGCACCGAGGCGGCTCGATCGTCGGAGAGCTGGAGGTTGAAGGCGGCGCCACCGCGGGCGTCGGTGTGGCCCTCGACCCGCACCCGGAGCATGTCGGTGCGTGCGGTCATCACCGCGGCCACCTGGTCGAGGAGCCCGTAGCTCTCGGGCTTGATCGTGGCCTTGCCCGTGTCGAAGTACACCTTGTCGGCGATCTCGATCTTGTCGGGTGTGACCTCGATGAGGGTCCGGTACAGGGTGATGCTGGTCTCGGCGAAGGTACGGGCTTCCAGGCTGATCCGGGCCTTCGCTGGCGCATGCCCTTCGGCGTACACGTACAGATCGTGGGCACCCGGGTCCATCTTGCCGGCGTACAGACCTCCGCCATCACCTGGCGAGTTCTCGCCGTTGTCCAGGTTCCACCAGAACTCGTCGATGGGCGCGCCGTCATCGTCCATGACGTAGAGGATCAGCGTGGTCCAGACCCGAGTCATGGAGAAGTTCTGGGCGTGGAAGTCGACACCGAACGGCACCTCGAAGGTCTGCTCCAGGGTGCCGAACGCGGGTGCGATGGCGAAGACCTCGTAGGAACCCGGGTGAAGATCGAGGGTGAGCGTGTGGTCGCCCTTGCCGTGGCCGCCAGCGCCCACCACACGCGCCTCGAGGTTGCGCACGCTGCTGCCGGCTTCGTCGCGGAAGACCAGGGTGGTGCGCACCGTGGGGTCCGGGCAGCCGTCGGCGTCCTGGAAGCCATCGGGGTCCTCGGCCTGGGCCACACACCCGTCGACCTCGTCGAGCACACCGTCGCCGTCGGTGTCGCGGATCAAGGGCTCCAGGACGACGCGCACCCCGTGGGTCTCCTCGGCCTCGACGGCGACGACCTCAGTGGCGTCGTGGAAGTCGGGGGCCGAGACGCGGACCACGTGGTCACCGGGAGGGAGCCGGACGTCGAGGCCGGTCGCCTGTACCGCCTCGCCGCGGCCGACCCGGATCGTCGCACCGGTCACGGCGGTTCCTCGCTCGTCGACCACCTGGACCCTGACCCGACCCAGGATGCGCTCCAGGGTGCTCCCCACCTGGGCCGTGGCCCGATCTGGCACGGAGACCTCGCTGGCATGGGGGTGGTAGCCATGACCCTTGGCCGTCAGCGTGTAGGTGCCCGGGTGAAGGTCGATGGTCCAGGGCCCGGCGCCGGTCCCCTCCCCTCCCGCACCACGCACCGTGGAGACAGCCGTGGTCACGGGCGCACCCACGTCGTCCTCGAACACGAAGTGGACCCGGGTGGAGGGGTCGGGGCAGCCGTCCTCGTCCCGGTAGCCGTCGCGGTCCTCCCCTTCCTCCGGGCACTGGTCGACCTTGTTGGAGACCCCGTCCCCGTCGCGGTCCCCGGCCTGGGCCTCCGGCGCTCCGAAGACCGCCGACACCAGCGACAACGCCAACACCAGCGCGCGTCGCTCCGACCGCCTCATGGTGTCTCGGGAGTGAAGAGAAAGCTCGGACCCACGAAGCTGATGGCATCGGGCTCGTAGGAGCTCGACGGGTAGGTGAGCCAGTAGCCCTCGGCGTAGACGCCGGCCTCGTAGACGATCTCGCTGGCGGTTCCGCCCTCGGCCTCGGTCAGGTAGACATCGCCGTCGCCTGTCCAGGACACCACACCCACCCGGTAGGTGCCGGGCTCGAGGCGCACCGGCTCCACCGCCACGTACCAGAAGTTGTCGCGCCAGGTGGCCGGGGCGTCGACCCAGGACGGCACGTTCGCCCGCAACACCAGGTTGCCCCCGTCGTCCCAGATGCCCACGTCCGCGGAGCTGCCCAGGTAGGTCGTGCCGTAGTTGCCGATGTCTGTGAGGGTGAGCGCCTGGTCGAGGGTGAACTCCCAGCCGCAGGTGCCCGTGAAGTCGTACTCCGTCGAGCCGGTGCTCACCGACAGGGCCGGCAGGGGCGCATCCGTCCCGGCGCCCCGGTCTTCGCCCGCCAGGAGCGCCTCGGCGAAGCGCGTCCCGAGCACCCGCATGCTCACGCCGTCGTAGTGGTACACATCGAAGGCATTGCGCGGCAGATCGTCGGTCTCCACGCTCACGACGTGAGGATCGGCATCGGCGACCGCTTGCTGGGCGCCCCGTACCGTCTCGTGGTGTGTCCAGACCGACTCGGCGGCGATGAGCCCGATGGCGGCCGGCAGCTCGGGCTCTCCACTCAGTGTGCGGACGGCATCCAACAGGCCCTCGAGGTTGTCCTCGTAGGCGGCAGCCATGGAGGCATCGAGGGAGTCCGACTCCCCCTGCATCCACGCGAAGCCAGCCCAACGCCAGGGGTCGCCGGTGGCATCGAGATCTTCTGCGGCCGTGGCGATGCTGGCGGCCAGAACCGCGAAACCGGGACCGGCACTCGCGTCGCCCGGTTCGTCGCCCGGGTACCAATAGGCAGCGAGATCGGTGCCGCCGACCGCATGCTTCACCAGCGCGACGCGCCTGCCGGCGTCCGCGAGGGTGCGCCCGAAGGTCACCTCGGGGCCGAAGTAGAGGCTGCCTGAGGCGCTGGCCGCCTGGAGGGCTCGGAACTCCCCCCAGCCCGACCAGTACAGGGGCACCCGTGGATCGGCCAGCTGCTGGGACGGAGTGAGCCCCGGATACCAGGAGACGCCGTCCATGTTGGACTGACCAGCGAGGATGTATACATCGAGGATGCCGTCATCATCGTCATCTCCGCCGGTGTCGTCTACGTCGGTGTCATCACCGTCGTCGTCGTCGTCACCGTCGTCGTCGTCCTGGTTCTCGTCGTCGGTATCGGTCTCGTTCTCACCAGACGCCACGCACTGGCCATCCACCTCGAGGGTTCCAGGGCCACAGATGAGCGACGCACACGACAGGCTGAGCAGAAGAATCATGGCCGCACCGTATCGTGGACGGAGGCCGTCTACTGGTAGACCCGTACCCAGTCGATGCGGTAGTGCTGCGGAAGCGAGTCCCAGTCGACGCCGCACCAGCCGCCCCAGTCGCCGCCGAAGGCCAGGTTGAGGATGAGGTGGAAGGTCTGGTCGAAGGGCCAGGTGTCTGGGTCGCCCGTGCCGTCGTTGTCGAAGGTGAAGACGTGCTCGCCGTCGATGGTGAAGACCATCAGATCTTCACTCCAGTCCACGGCGTAGAGATGGAAGGCATCGGAGGCGTCGCGGGTGGTCTCGCCGCCCAGCTGAGTGCCCAGCAGGTGGTTGTAGGCGCCGGTGTGCACCGTCTGGTAGACCGAGCCAGCCGAGCAGCCCACGTGCTCCATGATGTCGATCTCACCGGAGTAGGGCCAGCTCCCATAGGTCCAGTCGCTTGGCAACATCCAGAAGGCCGGCCAGGTCCCCACACCTGAGGGCACCATCACCGAGGCCTCCATGCGCCCGTAGGTCCACTCCGCCTTGCCGTCGGTGACGAGACGCGCCGAGGTCACAGCACCGCTGGACTCCTGCTGCGCGGTGATCACGAGCTGGCCATCGGAGACAGCGGCGTTGTCGGTGCTCGACGTGTATTCCTGGATCTCGTTGTTGTAGGTGTAGGCGGGCAGCTCCAGGCGAGTCCACGAGGTGTCGTCGAGCTCGTCGCCGTCGAACTCGTCGTTCCACACCAACAGGCGCTCGTCCGACACCGAGCCCGTGCCCGTCGAGGTCCACGACACATCGTCGAGGTAGACCGCACCGGTCGCGCTCCAGTCGGCGAGGGTGAAGCGGAGCCCGAGCTGACCCGACACAGCCCCCTCGGGCACCTCTGCCTCCACAGCCAGCTCCTGCCAGACGTCGCGCGAGAAGTCCTCGTCGACCGGATCGCTCAGGTGCTCCTCGAGGACCCCGCCGTCCTCGTCGAGGTACCGCAGGAACAACACCGCCTCGCTGCCCCCCGAGACGGCGTCGTCGCTGGGGGTGAAGGCCTGGGCGCTGAACACCTGCGCATCGCCCCCGGTGAGGTCGGTCAGGGTGAGCCCGTGCTCGCTGTCGTTGGGCACCGAGCCCGTGTAGAGGCCCCAGATCTTGTAGGCACGCTCCCCCTCGACGGCGGTGAAGGTCTCGCTGCTGTCGTAGATGGTGTCGCCCGTCTGGGCCCAGGCATGGCTCGCGTAGCCGGCGGGCCGCCACCAGCTCTCCCCCAGCTCGAAGCCGCCGTTGGCCAGCAGGTTGGCCGAGCCGTCATCCCCAGTGTCTTTCCCGTCGGAGGGGTCTCCGCTGTCGGCTGCTTCACCGCCGGCGGGTGCAGGACTCTCCGTCGACCCCGTACACGCCACCAAGGAGACCAGGAACACGATGGCAGCTGTCACGGAGAGTCCAGGCTCGGAGGTACCCCCCGAGCATAGCCAGCCAGGACACCAAGAGCGGCCCATGCCCACGCAGGGGACCTCTCGTTACGTGGGCCCTGCTCCCCCTCGGAGGAACTGGTGGCTCCCTGCGACAACCCCTATGCGTCCGCCCTCGATGGTCTGGTCATCGATGACCCGGTCACGGCCCTGTTCGACTTCTGCCGTGAGCGGGAGCGCATCCGGGTGCGACGCGAGGCCGGCGAGCCCGCCCCCTGGTCCGACGACCCCATCTTCCAGCAGGGCCGCTTCCTCAACGTGTTTCGCGAAGACGATCGAGGCAGCAAGGCGATCCACCGCTTCGTGAAGCCGGTGGCCCAGGACCTGCCTCGGCTGGTACACGCCCTGTTCTTCGCTCGGTGGTGCAACCGCCAGTCCACCCTCGATGCCCTGACTGTCGAGATGCTCGACGACCGTGAGGCACTGCGTCGCACGCTGCGTGAGCAGGTCCCGGCTCCTTGGTGCAACGTGACCGCCTACCCCGTGGGTGCCGTGCACTGGAAGGGAGAGGTGATCTCACGCTTCGACGCGGCCACATCGCTGTTCTCGAAGATCCGCGGAACGCTCACGGACGCCATCGAGGGGGCTCGGGGAGACGCGGTCGAGGCCACCCGGGCCGTCAATGCCCTGCTCGGCCTGGACAACGACTTCCCTGTGTTCATGGCGGTCATCGACATCGCCGATCTACGCCCGGACGTCATCGATCCCGCCAGCCCCGTGCCCACCGGCATCGGCGCCGTCGCCTTCGCCGACCGGCTGCAGGGCCACCTCGGGCTCACCGATCATGCCGAGACCTTCGCCCGCATCATCACGCTACAGCCTCAGCTCTGGCCCGAGGCTCGACGCTCCCTGCAGCCCATCGATGTCGAGTACCTCAGCTGTGAGTGTCGCAAGTACTTCAGCTACGTCAACGGCACGAAGA
>JAERSX010000239.1 GCA_016845285.1 Deltaproteobacteria bacterium
TCCCAGCTCTCCCCCTCCGGGTCGTACCGCCAGGTGCTGGTGTCGCTGGCGTTGCCACCCCACACCACGATGCCGGCCTCGGTGACCGCCAGGGCGTGGCTGGCCCGAATGGGGGGGCCATCGCCTGACCAGGTACGCTCCGTCCAGACGCCAGAGACAGGATCGATGGTCCACATGCGGTCGGAGCGCTCCGGCTCGGCGGTGGCGTCGGTGGCGGGAGGCTGGAAGCCACCGTGCACCCAGAAGAGCTCGCGGGCGCTGTCCCAGGCCATGGCATGACGGTGAATACCCGCGGGTCCGCCCGTCGCCGCCACCTCGGCCCAGGTCTGGGACGACAGCTCGAAGGTCCAGCAGTCCCCGTAGATGACCTCGGTCTCCCCGTCGTTGTTGCGGCCACCGGTCATCCACAGGGTGCCGTCGTGGAGCGCGGCGGCGTGCTTGAAGCGAGGCTCCGGCCCCTCTGCCTCCAGGGTCGACCAGCCATCAGCGCCCTGGTCGTGCTGCCAGAGCCAGGCGTGCTCACTCCAGCCCGTGGTGCTGCCACCGAAGACCGTGACCGTGTCGCCCTCACGCACCGCGATCCCGCGCAGGCTCTCGTCGGGCATGTCGCTGAGCTCGCTCCAGGTGTCGGTCGCCAGCTCGTAGCGCCACGCGTCGGCCAGCGGCCCGGTGCTGCCTGTGCTCGTCGCCCCACCGAACACGGTGATCGCGGCACCGTCGGCGGTCAATGTCCCCACACCGCTGAAGCGGCCCGCCGGCTCGGGCGACGTCTTCTTGCAGGCGAGCATCGGCAGGAACAGCAGGGCGAGGCGCATGCACCACAGTAGCGTGACGATCTGTTGCGTCGGGGGCCCGGCACCAAGCGATCCATAGACCAAGACATGGTCGTCGGCCCGCAATCCTATTAGTTCCGGCCATTCCTCGAAAAAGATGGATGGCGACCATGACGCATCGTGCCGTGGCCCTGTTGGGCCCCGCTTCCCTGTTGCTCGCGCTCAGCGCCTGCACCGACTCCACCTCCACCGGCACGGTGCTCTACGTGGCCCCCCCGGCCGATGGCGAGTGGGACGATCCCGACGCCATGGCCATGTCGTCCGCCTTCTCCACAATCCAGGACGCCATCGACGCCGCCAGCAGCGGCGACACCGTGAGCGTGGCCTCCGGCAGCTACACCGAGGACATCACCATGGCCGATGGTGTGCACGTCGACGGTGCCGGTCAGGACGAGACCTACCTCTTCGGCACCATCACCTTCAGCGGCACCACGACCAGCACCTCGCTGTCGGGCATGACGCTCTACGACTACACCTACGTCACCACCGGCACCGCCTACAGCGACTACGCCATCTACGTGGACGGCGGCTACGCCGACATCAGCGACGTGGGCGCGTACTACTTCCTGCACGGAATCGAGATCCAGTACGCCACCGAGGTCACCATCGACGACGTGAGGCTCGGCGCCAACTGGTACGGCATCGTCGACAGCGGCAGCAGCGACCTGACGGTGTCCAACAGCTACATCTACAGCAACCCCGCAGGTGGCATCGCCACCAGCAACTCGGGAGCCGGCACCACCGGTGAGATCGTGAACAACACGTTCATCGCCAACGGCTACGGCGGCAGCACCGCCAACCTCACCGGCGCGGTCTCCACCGGAAGCGGCGGCTCCGAGACCATCGTCAACAACATCATGACGAGCAACTACTACGGGCTCAACTGCTACGCCTGCAGTGCATCGTGGAGCTACAACCTCGTCTGGGGCAACACCACCGACTACGTCAACGACGCCAGCGCGGCCTCCTCCGACCTGAGCCAAGACCCACTCTTCAGCGACACCTCAGCGGGCGACTACACGCTGTCGTCCACCTCTCCCTGCATCGATGCCGGAAGCAGCTCCACCTACGCGGCCACCGACATGCACGGTGAAGCCCGGCCCCAGGGATCTGGCGTCGACATCGGCATGGATGAGTACAGCACCTCCACCTACGACCTGTTGATCTCCGAGGTGATGAGCAACGCCACCACCGAGTCCACGGGCGAGTTCATCGAGATCTACAACGCCGGCAGCAGCAGCGTGGACCTCGCGGGCCTCATCGTCACCGACGGCGACGACACCGACACCATCGAGGCCTACGACTCCGGCACCACCACCCTGGCCGCGGGTGAGTACGCCGTCATCGTCGACCCCGAGTACAACAGCGACTACACCATCGACAGCACCGTGACCGTCGTCACCACCGGTGACACCACCCTCGGAAACGGCCTCACCACCGCCGACGAGATCACCCTCTACGAGTCCGACGGCACCACCGTGATCGCCACCTTCAGCTACCCGAAGGATCCAGGCGATGGCGTGTCCATGGAGCTCAACGACTTCGACACGGGCGACGCCGCCGGCAACTGGCGGGCCAGCGTCTGCAGCGACGGCAGCTCGCCGGGTGCCGAGCACTGCTTCCCCGAGAGTGGAGATCCCGCCGACCTCGTGATCACCGAGGTCCTCGCCAACGCGAGCTCCGAGTCCACGGGCGAGTACATCGAGGTGTACAACCCCACCGAGACCGAGATCGATCTGGCCGGCATCTACATCGGCGACGGCTCCTACACCGACCCGCTCGTGGCCTTCGCGGCCGGCAGCACGCTCCTCCCCGCAGGCGAGCACGGCCTCATCATCGACGAGGGCTACGACAGCGACTACCTCCTGCCAGCCGGCGTGGTGGTCGTGTCGGCCGGCAAGACGCTGGGCAACGGCCTGTCCACCAGCGACTCCGTCTACCTCTACGACACCGACGGCAGCACACAGATCGACTCCTTCACCAGCCCGAGCGATCCGGGCGACGGCTACGCCATCGAGAAGATCGACTACACCGCCGGTGACAGCTCCAGCAACTGGGCCGCGGCCACCGACTACACCGACCGCGGACACAGCCCCGGCCTCCTCAACGGTGCAGCCGGCGGCCTGGGCCTCCAGCTCAACATCAGCGAGGTCATGGCCAACGCCGACGACGAAGACACCGGCGAGTACATCGAGCTCTACAACAGCAGCAGCGAGACCGTGGACCTGGCCGGCCTGGTGGTCTCCGATGGCGACCAGGACGACACCATCGAGGCCTACAACGGCGGCACGACCGAGGTCGCCAGCGGCGAGTACGCGGTCATCGTCGATGCCGAGTACGCCAGCGAGTACAGCATCGACAGCAGCGTGACCCTGGTCACCACCGGCGACACCACCCTGGGCAACAGCTTGAGCGTGAGCGACGAGATCACCCTGTACGACGCCGACGGAGCTCACGTCATCGACCGCTTCCAGTGGCCCACCAACCCGGGCAACGCCATCAGCATGGAGCGCCTCACCAACCTGGGCTTCGACGACGTCGACGACTGGGAGGAGTGCACCAGCGCTGCGGGTGGCACGCCGGGCGCCGACAACTCCAGCAGCAGCTCCGGGATTCCCGAGAGTGACTACGACATCGTCATCACCGAGGTCATGGCCAACGCCGCCGACGAAGACACCGGCGAGTACATCGAGCTCTACAACAACGGCTCCGACACCGTCGACCTGTGGAACTGGGTCATCTACGACGGCGACGCCATCGACACCATCCAGGGCTTCAGCAGCACCTACGACACCGAGCTCGAGCCCGGTGAGTACGCCGTCATCCTCGACAGCGAGTACGCCTCCGAGTACTCGATCCCCAGCGATGCCCTGCTGCTCGTGACCGACGACACCACCGTCTGCTCGGGCCTCGCGACCACCGACGAGATCTACCTCTACGAGGAAGGAGCGGCGGCGCTGGTGAGCACCTTCCTGTACCCGGACAACCCCGGAAACGGCGTGTCGATGGAGATGATCGACATCGCCACGGGCGACGAGGAATCGAACTGGCAGGAGAGCCAGTGCGCCGATGGCTACTCGCCAGGCGACGACAACTGCTGAGCCCCCTTCATCCGCACAGACTTCATCCGCTGAGAGACGCGGGCCCCATCCCGGGCCCGTGAGGAGACCCCCCATGCACCGCTTCATCTTGCTGGGCCTGCTGCCCCTGCTCGGGCTCACCGCCTGCGGCGACAAGGACGACGACACCGGCTCGACCGCCGAGGCAGACGCCGACACCGACTCGGACACCGACTCGGACACCGACTCGGACACCGACTCGGACACCGACTCGGACACCGACGCCGACCTCACCGGCATCGCTCTGAGCACCGACGCCACCGAGGTGGACAGCGACCAGACCATCACCTTCACCGTCGACGGCGAGACCGACGACGGGTCGTCGGTGGACCTCACCCTGGACGCCGACGCGACCAGCGGAGACGAGGACATCTTTCGGATCTACGAGACCGGCGTGGCACAGCCCGTGGGCGACGGCACGGCCACGCTGACGGTGAGCTACGGCGGCTTCGAGGACTCCGTCGAACTCACCATCACCGCCGTGGCACCCACCGACGGCGACCTCGTGATCAACGAGGTGTTGACCGATGGCGGCGCCGAGGGCGACCCCAACGGCGACGGCACACTGGACAAGACCGACGACGAGTTCATCGAGATCGTCAACGCGGCGGCCTACAGCGTGGACCTCTCGGGCGTCACCATCACCGAGAACGAGTTCGCCTTCCTGCCCCGACACACCTTCGCCGACGGAAGCATCCTCAAGCCTGGCGACGCCGTGGTCGTCTTCGGCGGCGGAGACACCTCGAACCTCAGCGTCGACAACGCCTGGTTCGTCGTCGCCGACAACGAGGACGCCGGCACGCTCTACGGTCTCGACTTCAGCGACAATGGCGACCGCATCGCGATCAACGATGCCGACGGCAACGCCTTGGCCTCGGTCGCCTACGGTGACCACGTGTTGTCGTCCTGCGATGCCGTCAAGGACGCCAGCCTCACCCTCGACACCGACATCACGGGCACCCTCTACGTGGACCACACCACCGTGGGAGCCGGGCCCTTCAGCGCTGGCACCATGGCCGACGGCACAGCCTTCGAGGGACCCGACGGCGTCTTCAGCGAGTGAGGCTGCGCAGACCGTCCGCGCGATCGAGGCTGTGTCGCGCGGGCCCTCAGGCGTAGAACTGCCGATACCAGGTGCGCAGCCGGCCGATGGGGCCGTCCCCGTCCACCAGGCGCGGCACCTCTCGGTACACCTTGTGCTCCCAGATGTCGATGTCCTCGTGGAAGCCCTTGGTGAGGTTGTCCACGTAGAAGCCAGCAAAGGTGTCGGTACGGGAGCCCGCCTTGCGGATGCTCACCCCGAAGCGGAGATCGAGGAGACCAGGCTCGATGGGCGTGTGGGCCAGGATGAGGACGCTGTCGAGCACGCCCTGCATGTGCGAGATCTGAAACGCCGGCCCGTAGTAGGTGGCCTCGATCTTGAAGTGGTCCTTGCCTCCGCCTGGTGGGACCGCGATGCCCTCCGTGCGCTGCGTGGCCATGTGGTCCACGTACTCGTTCTCGAAGGCGACCACATCGGTGCGGTGCACGATGGGGAAGTGCGCGGAGTCGGCCACGTTCTCGACGATCTCTCGGGGATGCGTCTTCACCTGCAGCTTGTTCGGGTACCAGGCCGTCCAGGCGTCGTCTCCGATCTCGGGGATGCGCGGGACCTCCCAGGCCGGTGGTCCGCCCGCAGGGTCATGCCACAGGTGCAGCAGACCGTTCCGTTCACACACGGCCCAAGAGTCCAGCCTCGCGCGCTTGGGGATGGGCTTGTCGCTGTAGGGAATCTTCGTGCACACACCGGTCCCATCGAACTCCCAGGCATGGAAGGGACAGACCACGGCATCGCCCGCGACCTCTCCACCGTGTCCCAGGTGTGCGCCGAGGTGGGGGCAGAAGGCATCGAGGACGACAGCCTCTCCACCCTCCGTGCGGAACAGCACCAGGTCCTTGCCGAAGTACCGGAGTGGCGTCACGTCGCCAGGCTGAAGCTCGGCCGACCAGCCGATGACGAACCAGCCCTTGGGGTAGCCCTTCAGACCCATCTATCCTCCAGCAAACATATGTCGTAACGTCGACTCACGAGACATCCACTGCAGATCCCTGCGTGGCACAGGCGGTCTCGGCGGCCACATAGCCGAACACGATGGCCGGCCCGATGGTGCCACCTGCGCCCGGATAGCTCCGGCCCATGACCGCCGCCGAGCAGTTCCCCGCAGCGAAGAGGCCGGGGATCGCTGTGCCGTCTTCACGGAGCACGCGCGCCTGGGCGTCGGTGACGAGACCACCCTTGGTGCCGAGGTCGCCCGGCACCACCTCGATGGCGTAGAAGGGACCCTTCTCGAGCGGACGCATGCAAGGGTTGGGCTTGATGCGAGGGTCACCGTAGTAGCGGTCGGAGTGGCTGTCACCACGGCCGAAGTCTTCGTCCACACCGGCACGGGACATGGTGTTGAAGCGCTCGATGGTGGCCTGCAAGGCGGCTGGAGGCACGCCGATCTTCTCAGCCAGACCGCCGATGGTTTCGGACTTCTTGAAGAACCCCTCGCGGTAGCGCCGCGGGGTGCGTGCGTCGGGAGAGGCGTAGCCCGGAGCCACGGGACCCACCGGATAGCGCTGCCGGAACTCAGCATCGAAGACCATGTGACAGGGCCCGCCCGCGCCCGCGTACATGCCATTGACCACGTCGATGTAGGGAGCGGCTTCGTTGGTGAAGCGCTGCCCCTCGGCGTTGACGAAGAGCCCGCCTGGCAGGTTCTTCTCCACCACCAGCACCCAGGCAAGCTCCGAGCGCGGCACCAGGGTGGCCGGTGTCCACCAGGCCTCGTCCATGAGCTGGACGGCCCCGCCCGCGTCCATTCCGAGCTGGATGCCGATGCCCGTGTTGGCATCGCAGGCAGCAGTCCAGTCCGTCTGGATGGGGGCCTTCTGATAGCGGGTCCGCCACTGCTGGTTCCGCTCGAAGCCGCCGGCTGCCAGGAGCACGCCACGCCGCGCCTGCACCCGCCGTGTCGTGCCGTCCGGACCCTCGATGACACAGCCGAGCACGGTGCCGTCGGCCGCCTGAACGAGCGCCGTCGCCCCCCAGCCGAGGCGCGGCCAGAGCTCACGGTCCATGAGCGAGCGGCCCATGCGAGCGATGAGAGAGTTGCCGGCGGTGAGCACCAGGTCACGGCCCCAAGCCTTTGCCTTGCCGCGCCGGAAGAGGAACTGCACCATGCGCCACATGAGCCGCAGCTTGGTGGCCCAGGAGTCCACCAGGTAGCCGTGGGCCTCCCGAGCGGTGATGCCGAACTTGCCCATGATCTGGGACTGTGGATGCGGCCGCCGCAGCGTGGCGAAGTTGTCCTTGCCCAGCACAGAGGCGTCGAAGCGGGGACACTCGGTGGACCGACCACCGGGGCGACCACCGGGGGCCTCGGGGTAGTAGTCGGTGTACTTGTCCAGCGCGCCGAGCTCCACATGGGTCTCGCCGTGCAGCCAGGTCCACACCTCGCGGGAGCGATCCACGTAGGCCTGGAGTCGCGCCTCGGGCACCTCTCCCTTGGTGATCTCGCGCAGGTAGGTGAGCGCAGACTCCCGGTCGTCGGCGATGCCGCGGGCCCCCATGTCGGGGTTGACAGGCATCCAGACCACACCGCCTGACATGGCCGTAGACCCGCCCCATCGGTCGGACTTCTCCACGATCAACACGCTGGCGCCGAGGTCGTGGGCGCGCAAGGCACCCCCAAGGCCGGCACCACCAGACCCCACCACCACGAAGTCGACGGTCTCGTCCCAGGCCTCTGAGGTCGGGCTCTGGCTCACTGTGGCTCCAGCACGCGGGAGTGGATCGTCCCGCTAGAACATGTTCTACTTACCACACGACTAGAACATGTTCTACCCGTTCTCCTGGGACACACCGTGCCTTTCCCTGCCGCACCCCGTGCCATCGACCTGATGCTCAACATCCCGGGGCAGGACAACCGCGACTGGTACGACTTCATGCAGCCGCTGTTCATGGACGAGGACAGCCGCAACTACAAGAAGATGCCGGCCGAGTACATGTTCCGAAACATCCCCGAGGCAGCCACGGGCGACCCGGTGCAGGCCACGCTGAGGGCCATGGACGCCGTGGGCGTGGAGCGAGCGATGATCGGCGTCACCACGCCGCAGAACGTCGCCGCCATCCAGGCCCACCCCAGCCGTTTCTTCGGGAGCTACCACGCCAACCCCAACCGGGGCATGGACGAGGTGCGCACCATCGTGCGGCTGAAGGACGAGCTCGACATCAAGGCGGTCACCGCCTTCCCGAGCGGGCTCTGCCCCCAGGTGCCCATCGACGACAAGCGCTGGTACCCCATCTACGCCAAGTGCGTGGAGCTCGACATCCCGTTCTGCTGCTGCGTGGGCGTTCCCGGGCCACGGCTGCCCATGGGCCCCCAGAAGGTCGAGCGGATCGACGAGGTCTGCTGGTTCTTCCCCGAGCTCAAATTCGTCATGCGGCACGGTGCGGAGCCATGGACAGCCCTCGCCGTCAAGCTAATGCTCAAGTACCCGAACCTCTCCTACATGACCTCGGCCTTCGCCCCCCGGTACTACCCCGACGACATCGTCCACTTCGCCAACACCAGAGGCACCAAGCAGGTCATGTACGCCGGATACTTCCCCATGGGCCTCTCGCTGGAGCGCATCTTCGCCGAGCTGCCTCAGGTGGCCTTCCGGGACCACGTGTGGCAGCCCTTCCTGCGAGACAACGCCCTGCGCATCTTCAAGCTGGACGACTCATGAGCCTGGCCGACGATCTCATCGCCCGCGCCGAAGCGATGATCCCCATGCTCCAAGAGCGCGAGGCCGCGGCCCTCGAAGCCCGTCAGGTCTCGGTCGAGACCGTCGCGGACTTTCACGAGGCCGGCTTCTTCAAGGTGCTCCAGCCCGAGCGCTGGGGTGGCTTCGAGCTGGGGCCGCAGGTGTTCAGCGATCTGCAGATCGCCATCGCACGAGGCTGCCCCAGCAGCGCGTGGATCCACGGTGTGATCGCCGTGCACAACTGGCAGCTCGCTGTCTTCGCCGAAGAGGCCCAGCAAGAGGTCTGGGGCGACGATCCGACCACCCTCATCAGCAGCTCCTACATGCCCGTCGGCAAGGTGACGCCGGTGGACGGGGGCTACCGGCTGAGTGGGCGCTGGGGCTTCTCGAGCGGCTCGGCGCACTGCAGGTGGGTCTTCGTGGGTGCCTTCGTTCCCACTCCCGAGGGCAGCCCTCCCGACATGCGCACCTTCCTGGTGCCACGGGCCGACTACACCATCGATGACGTCTGGCACACGACGGGCCTCATCGCCACCGGCAGCAACGACGTCGTGATCGACGATGTCTTCGTGCCCGAGCACCGCACCCACCGCTTCGCCGACGGCTTCCGCTGCGAGAGCCCCGGCAACGCCACCAATCCAGGCCCGCTGTACAAGCTCCCGTTCGGACAGATCTTCGTGCGCAGCGTCTCTACCCCCGCCATCGGCATGGCCCAGGGCGCCCTCGATGCCTTCGTGGAGTTCAACCGGGGGCGCGTGTCCAGGGCCACAGGCGCCAAGGTCAAGCTGAACCCCCGGGCCCAGCTGGCGGCCACACAAGCCCAGGCCACCATCGACGCCTGCAAGCTCGTCATGGCGCGCAACTTCGCCGAGATGGAGGCCACCGTGGCGGCCGGCGAGCGCATCCCCCTGTCAGACCGGATCCGCTACCGCTACGACACGTCGAATGCCGTGCTCCAGTGCACCGCCGCCGTCGACGCCCTCCACGCAGCGTCGGGCGGCGCGGCCATCTACAAGAACAACCGCATCAACCGCTTCTTTCAAGACATCCACGCCTGTCGGGCCCACTACGCCAACAACCCCGACGGCCCAGGCCTGAACCTGGGCGCCGTGATGTTCGGTGCACGCAACACCGACTACTTCCTTTGAGCAGACGCACCTCATGAGCAAGACGGCCGAGCTCGCCTTTCTGCACTTCGAAGTAGCCGACCTGGCGCTGTGGCACACCTACGCCCACGAGGTGTTGGGTCTCCACGTCGAAGACGACGACGGCGGGTTCCGGGCCCGTCTCGACGACCGGGCGGCCCGCCTCTACTTCAGCCAGGGCCCCCGCGATGACCTCGTCCTGCTGGGCTGGCAGCTGCCCTCGCC
>JAERSX010000240.1 GCA_016845285.1 Deltaproteobacteria bacterium
GTATCTCGAGGTCAGCGTCCTGGACGACCTCGGGGTGAGCGAGGCCTGGGTGGTGTGGACAGTGGACGAGGGAGATGAGCAGCGTGCCCCACTGAGCCCGCTCGGGGCGGATGTCTACGCCGGCGAGATCAGCGCACCGGGCGCAGCCGACGTCGACGTGAGCTGGTGGATCGAGGCCAGCGACGGCGAGAACGACACCACATCGAGCCAGGGGAGCTTCCGGGCCTACCTGGCGGCACCGAGCATCCCCGCCGTGCCCGATGGCCGCCTCGTGGGCAGCACCGTGACGCTGAGCTGGGAGCCACCCGAGAGCCCGCACACGGTGGTCGACTACCTGGTCAGCCGTGACGGCACCGTCGTCCTCCAGACCGAGGACACCAACGCCGAGCTACCGCTCATCGACGAGGTCCACTTCGTGACGGTGTCGGCTCGCTTCGAGACCTCACTGGGCACCCTCGAGGGCGACCCGTCACCCACGCTGCTGATCACCCCCACCATTCCAGAGATCGACCCGTTGGAGCCAGCGTATGGATGGCAGGGCACCACGCTGCGCGTCACCCTGACCGGCACCGATCTGCTGCTGGTGAGCGGTGAGGTCGACCTCGATCTGGGCGAGGACATCGCGGTGAGCGAGCTGTCTGTACGAAACGCCGACCGGCTGGAAGCCACCCTCGAGATCGACATCGAGGCGGAGGTGGGCGTGCGCAGCCTGCTGCTCACCAGCGGTGAGGTGGAGGTCGTCGAGCTCGAGGCCTTCACTGTCGGGATGGCGAGCGATGCCCCCCAGCTGGTGGGGTTGGACCCCGTGGCGGTCGAGCAGGGCGCCCACGCCACGCTGGTGCTCACCGCCAACACCGAGCTAGGCGACGCGCCCAGCCTCGACCTCGGGGACGGGGTCATCATCGAGTCCATCGAGGTCGATGGCGCCGAAGCCACGGTGGAGCTGGCCGTGGCGCGAGACGCACCGCTGGGAGAGCGAGCGGTGGTCCTCGACGACGGCACCCTGATTCTGGAGGGCGTGTCGCTGCGAGTGCGGGACCAGACGGTGCCACCCGAGGCCGTGTGTGGGTGTGTGGGCGCTCCAGCGAGCGGCGTCCTGCCGCTCCTGGTTGGACTCCTCGGCCTCATCAGACGGAGCCGGCGCTGAGCTCAGGAGTCCCACCTCTCCCCGTCGAGGAGTTCAGCTGAGCGACCGGGCGTGAACCAGCCAATGCCCATGGACACGACCAGCGTGTCCGCGGGGTTGTTCCGAGCGTAGATGGTGTTCAGCACCGCGAAGGTCACGGTGGGTCCGCCGCTTCGGGCATAGACCCCCAGCTCACCACCCACCTGAATCTGCGCGGCCTCGAGACTGGCC
Organism: Deltaproteobacteria bacterium; assembly: GCA_016845285.1. GTDB lineage: Bacteria > Myxococcota_A > UBA796 > UBA796 > UBA2385 > BH17. The sequence goes on from JAERSX010000240.1 coordinate 1,358, forward strand.
CAGCTGTCCTGCTGGCTGAGGTCCACCTGGCTCATGTCCACGCCGCCCAGGCGCTGGAACCCGTACAGCACCGGCCCCAACCCGAACCGGCTCCAGGGAGACAAGGTGGACGTCAGAGAAAAGCTGAGCTCGTCCGCAGGAACCTTGGCTCCGTCGAGCTCGACGTTGGCGAAGCGGTACCAGTACGCGCTGGTGGCTGCTGCGCGGTACCAGCCCTTGCCGAGGCGACCGGACTTGCCGACGGTAGCGCCGGCACCCAGATCCGTCTGGCCGTCCCCCAAGGTGGTCAACCGCCCTCGCTTGTTGGCGTAGGCCTCCCCAGTGCGAACCCCCAGAAAGAAGGACGCGCTGACGGGGTTCACGAACCGTTCCTCCAGCACACGCCCCTTGACCTGAAGCGCGACATCACCGATGCCCGCCGAGGGGGCGCACCACTGCTTTCGCGGCGGCTTCTGACAGATGGCGTCATCCTCGGCGCGATTCACCCGAACGCTCTCGTACGGCACCTTGAGCTCGGCCTCGAAGCCGGGCGCGAGACCGAGAGTCGCCACCATCGTGACTCCCGCCGCCGTCAGACCCGAGCTCAGCGGGGAGTTGTCGCCGTCGCCGTCGCGGTAGCTGGCGTAGCGGAAGTAATCCACGCCCACGTACAGGTTGCGATCCCCTTCGCCGAGGGTCCAGGGGCCGTCACCCGCCCAGGCCGGTGTGACGGACACGACCGACATACCCAGCACGAATCCCCAGACGCACCAACGAGATGCCAACCTTGACCTCCAAGGCGGGTGTACCACGAGATCAAGATGCTCGTGGGCCAGCATCCCTTGCATGGGCGTCGACAGTGTGTGATGACCCTGTTGCCGCGGCGCCTTAGACCGTCGCATGCCAGACCTACACCCCGCGTGCCCCCTGAACCACCCAGGGGCCGCCACACAACTCGAAATTGAGGGACCTGCCCCATGCCCACATACCAGCCCGCGATCCTCGCCGACCTCCAGGAGCACCAGTGGTACGTCCACATGAGCCGCAGCGAAGGCGCTGATCTCGCTCTCATCAAGGCAGAGCTTCAGAAGCTCCGGGCCGACTGCGCGGCGCAGGGCGTGAACCTGGTGCTGTGGTTCGGCCCGTCACTGCTCAAAGACCTCAGCAGCGACATCCCGGCGGACTTCCAGCCGTACCCCGGGTACACCTCGCCCGACGGCTCCAAGGTGGCCAAGGGCACCCAGGAAGAGCTGCTCATCTGGGTCCACTCCGACAAAAAGGGCCTGTGCTGGGAGACCCAGTACGCCTTCCGCTCCGCGGTCGAGGGCCACATGTACGTCGCCCGTGAGACCCCCACCTGGATCTACAAGAACAGCCTGGATCTCAGCGGCTTCATCGACGGTACCGGCAACCCGGCGCCCGAGGACCAGGCCAGCGTCTGCATCATCCCCGACGGCCAGCCCGGCGCCGGCGGCACCTTCTGCATCGCCCAGCGGTGGGTCCACGACCTCCAGTACTTCCGCTCGCTGAGCCTGGCAGACCAGGAGAACGTCTTCGGTCGCCGCAAGGCCGACTCGGCCCGCCTGCCCACGCAGGTCCCGCGCTCTCACCTCAGCCACGTGGAGCTCCGCGAGGGCACCTCGGGCGACGAGAGCACCTCGAAGCGCCACGAGATGGTCCGCCGCTCGACCCCCTACGCATTCTCCAGCGGCGTGGTCGGCCTGTACTTCATGGGCTTCAGCCAGACCCAGGCACCCCTGCGCGAGCGCATGGAGGCCATGTACGGCATCAACGGCCAGGAGACCGACGCGGTCACCGACTACAGCACCCCGGCCTCGGGCGCGTTCTACTTCGCGCCCTCGGTCGAGAGCCTGGATGCCGCGCTCAGCTGAGACGCCCCTTCGGGTGAAGCGAGGGCGGTCCTGCGGGGCCGCCCTCTTTTGTGTCAGTCCTTCACGTACCCCAGCTCTCGCAGCTCCTCGGTGGACGGTCCTTCGGTGGACTCCGTCGGCCAGGGCTCGATGGCCCGGTGCCAGGCCGTCAGCTCGGAGAGCAGCTTCGGGTTCGGACGACCGGCGATGCGTTCCTTCGGGTCACGACGGAGATCGTGGAAGGTGGCCAGGCCGTTCGAGAGATCGAGGATGGCTTTGTCCCGGTCGTGCCAACCGGCGACCAGATCTTGGCCCTCGTGGTGGGTCTCCGACACGACCAAGGCATGCGCACCGGGGTCATCGAGAGGAAGGACGTGCGGCAGCGAGGCCTCGATGCCCGCTGCGGAGAGGAGGCTGGCGGTGAGGCTCATCGTCGAGACCGTCTCGTCGACCACCACGGGTGCCGCGCCACCGGGCGGACGCACGACCAGGGGCACGTGCACGCTCTCTTCAAAGAGCTGGCGGCCGTGGCCATGGTCTCCGTGCTCCCAGAACTCCTCGCCATGATCACCGGTCACACCCACCCAGGCCCCATCGCGACGGCCGATGTCCCCGAGGGCGCCCAAGGCATCACCGAGCGCGTGATCGGCGGCGGCGATCTCGGCATCGTAGGCATCGAAGTAGGTGTCGAGGGAGAGCTCTGGGCTGCCATCGTCCTGTTGCAGCTGGAAGCATGCACCCATGCTGTCGTACGCCTCCGGGCTCAAGACCGCGAGGGTCTCGGAGGGTGCGTCGTCGAAGCGCCCCTGGAAGCGCGCGGGCGGCCGGTAGCGGCAGTGCGGGTCGTAGTAGTGCAGCACCAAAAAGAAGGGGCGCTCCGTGCGTGCCTGCAGCCAGGGGCGAAGCTCCCGGTTCAGGGCGTCGCCCGTGTGGCCCTGGAAGGGGGACCAGGTGGCAAAGCCCTGCTGGAGGCCCATGTCCTGCTCGAAGAAGGGGTTCACCCCGAAGAAGGCGGTGTCGTAGCCGACCGCAGCCATACGCTCGGCCACCGTCTCCACCGATGCGGGCAGGCGCTTGTCGGCGTGATGGATGCCGTGTACGGCGGGAGCGACGCCTGTGAGCAGGCTCGTCACCGAAGGCAGGGTCCACGGGGCCGGCGCGATGGCGTGCTCGTAGCGAGTGCCCTGGGCGGCCAGCGCTCCGAGGTTGGGCATGGTGTCGCGGGCATAGCCCCAGTCCCCCACGTGGTCGGCCCGGAGCGTCTCGATGATGACCAGCACCACGTCTGGCCGCGACGCCTCGACCGGCGGATCGGCCGGGGGCAGCTCCGACACCGGCTCTCCAGAGCAGGCCCACAGCAACAGCCAGATCAGCGGAGCCGCCCTTCGATGAGGTCGGCCACACGCTCGGCGGTGTCGAGCTTGCCCTCCCCTCTCGCAGCGGCCGCCATGACCTGGAGACGCTCGGCGTCGTCCAGCAAGGCCGCGATGTGGGCTGCCACTGCACCGAAGTCGATGTCCTTCTCGACGACCACCTCGGCCGCCCCGACCTCTTCGAGGCCCCGGGCATTGCCCTCCTGGTGGTTGTCCGTGACGTTGGGAGACGGGATGAGCAAGCTCGGCTTGCCCAGCGCTGTGAGCTCGGCCAAGGTGGAGCTCCCGGCGCGACACACCACCAGATCGGCCGCAGCGTAAGCCTCGGGCATCTTCCGCTCGTAGTCCACCAAGCAGACACCAGGAGGCAAGGGGTCGAGCGCAGCCGTCGTCGCCTCGATGTAGGCCGGGCCCGTGACGAGGACGAGCTGGTGGCTGCGGCCCGACGCCTTCGCGATGGCGATGCCGAGGTCGTTGAGCGTCTGCGCCCCCAGCGAGCCGCCCACGATGAGCAGGGTCGGCTGGCTCGGGTCGAGGCCGTAGCGCTCGAAGGCAGCGGCCGCATCGCCGTCGAGGACCTTGGGGTTGACCGGGCAGCCCACCGTCTCTCGGGGCGCCACGCCCGGCAGCTTCGGGCCTGTCTGGCTGTAGGCGAGCATGACGAGGTTGGCGAAGCGTGCGCAGAGCTTGTTGGCCAGACCCGGGGTCACGTTGCTCTCATGGACCACGCGGGTGATCCCGAGGGTGTAGGCCGCCAACACCGGTGGCGCCGAGATGTAGCCGCCGACCCCCAGCACCAGATCGACCTCGTGTTGCTTGAGGAACCTGCGCGCGACTCGGATGGCACCCAGGAGCTGCCAGGCGAAGCGCAGCTTGCCCATGACACCACCGCGCGGGTACTGCGGCGAGGGGATTGGGGTGAAGGGCAGCCCGCGCTCCGGGACGACACGCCCCTCTAGACGACGAGGATCGCCGTAGTAGCGAAGCTCGTGGCCACGTGCCGCCAGGGCCTCCCCCATGGCCAGCGCAGGGTACACATGCCCACCGGTGCCACCACCCGCTAGGACCACCGTCGCCATCGCGCCTCCATGGACATCCTCGCTCATGGTGCCTAAGTCCCACGAGCCGGATGGAAGAGCACCCTATTCGGTCAGAGCTGCGGAGCCGAAGGCCTCGACTCCACCAGATCAAGACAGGCCGCGATAGGCTGGAGCCGATGAAGAACTACAGCCGAGGACTGTTCCTCTGGGTCTTTCTAGCCCTGGTGGTGATGCTCGCGTTCACGATGGTGGGGCAAGACGCCCGCAACCAGATGACCGAGATCGAGTTCCCCACGCTGGTGCAGCACATTCACCAGCATCAGGTCAAGGAGATCACCGTCAAGGGCCAGGACATCCGCGGCACCCTCGACGACGGCACCTCCTTCAGCACCATCGGTCCGGACGACGACAGCTACATCCTCGACCTGCTCCAGACGAACGAGATCGTCCCCAAGTTCGAGCACAAGCCCCGCGGTGGTGGAATCACCACCATCTTGACGACGGCCCTGCCCCTGGTCCTCATCTTCGTCCTGTTCATGTTGTTCATGCGGCAGGTCCAGGTGGGCGGCGGCAAGGCCATGAGCTTCGGAAAGTCCAAGGCACGGCTCCAGACCGACACGGGCAGACGCATCACCTTCGAGGATGTCGCCGGTGCCGACGAGGCCAAGGACGAGCTCGAGGAGATCATCCACTTCCTCAAGGACCCGCGGAAGTTCACCCGGCTCGGAGGACGCATCCCCAAGGGCGTGCTCCTCATGGGGCCACCGGGCACAGGAAAGACGCTGCTGGCGCGCGCCGTGGCTGGCGAAGCCGGCGTGCCCTTCTTCAGCATCTCAGGGTCCGACTTCGTGGAGATGTTCGTGGGCGTCGGCGCCAGCCGGGTCCGTGACCTCTTCGAGCAGGGCAAGAAGCAGGCCCCCTGCATCATCTTCATCGACGAGATCGACGCGGTCGGCCGCCACCGTGGCGCCGGCATGGGTGGCGGACACGACGAGCGTGAACAGACCTTGAATCAGCTGCTCGTCGAGATGGACGGCTTCGAGTCCAACGAGGGCGTCATCCTGGTCGCTGCGACCAACCGCCCCGATGTGCTCGACCCCGCGTTGCTCAGGCCCGGCCGCTTCGATCGACGTGTCGTCG
>JAERSX010000241.1 GCA_016845285.1 Deltaproteobacteria bacterium
ATCGAGGACAGTGGGTGCCCGGGGCCTCGATTCCGCCTTGGCGGCCTTCTTTGCAGGCCCTCCGATGCGTGTGTCCACCGGGTCGTAGAGGCGAAGGACCGAGGGCCATGTGCCTGACTGCATCAAGGCCCGCATCGCCGCCCAGGCGTCTTCCAGGCTCGGGAAGGCGTACCCGCGGAGCCAACGCGTCTCGGGGAGTGGAGTCACCCGGATGAGGGTGTCGCTCACGACACCGAGCGCTCCCTCGCTTCCACAGACGACGGGGAGCAGATCTTCCTCACCCACCGCTGTCCAGGTCCCCGTGCGCAAGCGACCCTGGGGTGTCTCCAGCTGGGCGGCGAGCAACATGTCGTGGAAGACACCGTAGCGACTCGAGAATTGCCCTGCGCTGCGCGCGGCCACGTAGCCGCCAACGGTAGAGCACATGATCGACGAGGGGCTGTGCGCCGTCATGAAGCCTTCGGCCGCGAGCCGGTCCTCCAGGTGTTGTCCGAGGACGCCGGGCTCACAGCGCACGGTGCGGGCGACCGGGTCGATGGGCCCCACCCGGTTCATGCGCTTCAGGTCGACGACCACGGAACCGGCCATGCCTGAGGCGGCGCCGCACACCCCTGAGCCAGCTCCATAGGGGACGACTGGTCTCCCCTCCGATGCGGCCCAGGAGAGGACCGCGGCGATCTCGTCGGCCGATCGTGGCCAGGTGACCAGGTCGGGCGCCGGGGGGCGGGTCCCTTCCCGCATAGCCAAGGTGGCGCGGGGCCAGAGGTCGCGTCGAGCCGCATCCAGGTCGAGCACATCGGTGCTGTGGGCGATGCTCTTCAGCGCGGTGGGAACGGGGTCCGACGACATGTCGCGAGACTATCGCGCCGGGTGACCCGGCCCGGATTCGCCATAAAGAAAACGCCCGGGTCTTGCGACCGGGCGTTTCTGCGGTGAGGTTCGCAGAGGGGTCTCCTCGCTGAACCAGGTCTCATGTCTCCGACCGGACTCCATGCATGACTCGTGCCATTGCGTGGTTCCGGCACCTATATTGTTGTAATTACACAATTGTTATGGGTTCATTTCTCATCGTGTGGACGGCCTGAGCGTGAAATCACGACATTCATGTCGCGGTCTGCGTCTTCGGCCCTGACAGCGAGGCCCGAGCGAGCCAGTCGGCCACCTCGTCGGCCATGTACCAGGGGCGTTCCACGGGATGGAAATGCTGGCCGCCCGGCACCCCCACGTGCTCTCCGCGGGGGAGCTCGCCCAGGGCCTCTTCAGCCACTGCTGCGGGATAGAGCGGGTCGCCATCGCCCCAACAGAGCAGGGTGGGGCCATCGTAGGGGGGTGGAACATCGTCCTGTTTGGCGAGGTCTCGCAGAAACACGGCCACGGCACGACGTTGTTCGGCCGTGGCCAGGATGGGATCTGAAAGCCTGACAACGGTGTCGCGGTCCATGACGTAGGGGTTGACCACGGTGCGTCTCAGGCCCGCGGACGAGGCCAGCCAGCGCTGGAGCACCACGGGCCGCAGGACCGTCTCGGCCAGCAGCCGCGGGCTGCGTGCTGCCTGAGACAGGGCCTTCAAGATGGGGTCGAGGGCCCGAATTGGACCGTTGCTGAGCACGAGTCCCGCTGGTCGTGCCTGCGAGGCGGCATGCCAGGCGACCGGCACAGCGGTTCCATGGGCCACCAGCACGCAGGGAGAGCTGGCGTTGATTCGCTCGGCGAGTCCGCGCGCCAGGCCAGCGACCGTCGGGTCCTCTGGAGCTGGTGAGAAGAGCTCCACGGCTTCTGTGGGAATGCCGTGCTCGGATTCGAGCCGCCGGGTGAGGTCGTCCCACATGGCGGCGGACGCCGGAGGACCCGCCACGAACATCAGGCGCACCATCACCCCTCCTGTGGGTCGGAGCTTCCGACCCGGGCGCTCTCCGCGTACCCCGAAGGCGGCTCTCGGCCCAGGTAGCGACACGCACTCAACCGGATAGGGCACGCCGGCCCGGGGCGCCGAGGCAGCGCATGGGCCCCCGAGAGTGGAGAGCCCCGTGTACGACTTGATCATCCGCGACGCCACCATCATCCACAGCACCGGTCGGCTGGTCGCCGACATCGCGGTGGAAGATGGCAAGATCGCCTATGTGGGCGGAAACGCCGCGGGTGGAGCCCGCGAAGAGATTCAGGGCATCGGGCGCTTCGTGATGCCTGGCGTGATCGATGCCCACGTCCACCTGCGCAAGCCCGGCGCCTACGCCGAAGACGACTGGGCCACCGGCACCCTTGCAGCGGTGCGGTCTGGTGTGACCACGGTGCTCGACATGCCCGACGTGACGCCGGCCTCGCTCGACCGGGCGTCCATCGACGCGCGCCTCGCCCGGGCCCGCGAGCAGAGCCTCGCCGACTACGGCCTGTGGGTGGCCGCGGGCCCCGAAGGCCTTGACGGTCTCTCCGACCTTCAAGCGTCGGGGGATGTCTGCGGCACAATGGTGTACTTCGATCGGACCGAGGGCCCCTTGGCACTCAGCACCGAGCAGGTACAGCGTGTGCTCGCCGAGGGAAGCGGCCTCATCGGTGTGCATGCAGAGTCGCCACCGGTGCTGGCCAAGTACAAGCGGAAGTGGCAGGCCGTCGAAGACCCGGTCCACAACGATGTGGGGCCGCCCAAGGCTGCCCTCGAGAGCCTCACCGCCGTGATGGAGCTGGTTCGGGAGTCCGAGCGAGCCATCCACCTCACCAGCATGTCGACGGCTCGCGAGCTCAATGCTCTCGATCCGTACCGCGGAGATCTGCCCATCAGCACCCAGGTACAGCCGTACCACCTCTTCCTGAGCGTGGAGGCCAGCTCGGCCATGGGAGACCGCATCAAGGTCGACCCGCCCGTGCGCGGAGAGCTCGATCGGCGTGCCATGTGGGCCGCCATCAAGCGTGGGCGCATCGACACTTTTGCCAGCGGCCACTCACCGCTGACCCTGGACCAGAAGGCTGCCGGCTACTGGAACACCCCCTCGGGCATCCCGGGCATCAGCACCATGGTCCCGCTGCTCATGAGTGCTGTGAAGCACGGCCGCCTCGGGCTCGAGCGCCTGGTCGAGATGTGCTGCGAGAACCCGGCACGGTTGTTCAAGCTCGAGAACAAGGGGCGTCTCGAGGTGGGCTACGACGCCGACATCGTGCTCTTCACCGAGGGTGAGACCACCAAGCTCCGCAAGCCCTTCGAAGAGTCCGGGGTGGGGTGGACGCCCTACATCGGTCGTGAGATCGGCCTCGATCCGCAGATCGTGGTCGTGGGCGGCCGGGTCGTGGCGCGGTCAGGCGTGCTCGCTGAGGAGCTCCTTCCCGCCAAGCAGGTGCGCATCCAGCAAGGGTGACAGCGCCACTCGGCCCATGGTTGCACTTGGGTCCACAGCGGTCCTCCAGGATGAACGGTTGTTGGCGAGGCGAGGGGAGATCCCCCGCACGCCGGACCGGACGGCCCTGTCACCGAGGCTGGGTGCGCAGGCCGACGAGCGTCAGCTCGCCGACCCCTGCGAGGCTCAGGCTTCCGGCACAGGCTCAGCGAGGCCGTGAGCGGTGAGCAGGCCGAGGCGCAGCTGTTCTCGCAGCGCGTCCTCCCGCGCCAGGGTCAGCATGGCCTTGTCCTTGCCCTGGCCCAAGCGTGACTCGCCCATGGAGTACCAGCTCCCAGAGCGGGTCACGAGGCCAGCAGTGAGTCCCAGGTCGATGAGCTCGGCCTCCGGGCTGATGCCGACGCCGTAGAGGATGTCGAATTCGGCCTTCTGGTAGGGAGGCGCCAGCTTGTTCTTCACCACCTTGAGGCGGGTCCGGTTGCCGACGACCTCGGCGCCGACCTTGACGGCGCCGATGCGTCGGATGTCGATGCGCATGGTGGCGTAGAACTTGAGAGCATTGCCCCCGGTGGTGACCTCGCCGTTGCCGAAGGTGACGCCGATCTTCTGCCGAAGCTGGTTGATGAACATCACCGTCGTGCCCGTACGCGAGCAGACGCCGGTCAGCTTGCGGAGGGCCTGGCTCATGAGCCGGGCCTGGAGACCCACTGGCAGATCTCCCATGTCGCCTTCGATCTCGGCCTTGGGCACGAGCGCTGCCACCGAGTCGATGACCACGAGCTGGAGCTCATTGGAGGCCACGAGCTGCTCGACCACCTGCAGTGCTTGCTCGGCGTGGTCGGGCTGGCTGACCACCAGAGCGTCGAGGTCGACACCGAGGGCCTCGGCGTAGGCCGGGTCGAGGGCATGCTCCGCGTCGACGAATGCGGCGACGCCCCCGGCCCGCTGGCAAGCGGCGATGGCGTGGAGCGTCAGGGTGGTCTTGCCGCTCGACTCCGGGCCGTAGACCTCGACGATGCGTCCTCGGGGGTAGCCGCCGATGCCCGTCGCCAGATCGATGGACAGGGATCCGGTTGGGAGGCGGGCCACCTGGCGGCTGCGGTCGCCGTAGCGCATCACCACGCCTGCACCATGTTGCTTGTTCAGACGGGCGAGGGTGGCTTCGAGGCCCTTTCCTTCGGGGTTGTTGCGAGTCGTGTTCATGGTCTTTCTCCGGTTGTGGTGCACGCGTCTCGCGTGCGGTGGTTGATGGAGGCGTGGAAGACTCGGTCCGCGACCCGAGCGCGCTGGGCGCAGTGGGACGAGGGCGAGGCAAGAGTTCGGAGGGCCACGGGACGGCGTGGGCGGTGGCGGAGCCAGACGCTGTCGCCCTCGGCGACGGAGCTCCCCAGCAGGGCAGCGGGGACGTCGCTGAAGCTGCCGTCCTGCCACTCGACGACGGCCAGCTCACCCTCGATGCGGTCGACGGTGCCCAGAAGCTGGAGGCCCAGGAGCCATGCGAAGGTCATGGGGTGTCGTCGTCATCGAAGGCGACGCGGAAGGAGGAGGCCTCGAGCACGTGTGCCACGTCGACCCTGTCTGCCCCGTCGAGATCTGCGATGGTGCGCGAGACCTTGAGCATGCGTGACCAGGAGCGGGCTGAGAGCCCGTAGGCCTCGAGTACGCGACCGAGGGTGTCGCGCGCCTCCGGCGTGGGGCAGGCGGCCTGGATGACGGCGTCCCCACGGAGGCGTGCGTTGAAGCTCGCGCCCACCTCGGAGGCGCGGCCACGTTGGCGAGCGCACGCCGCGGCGACTCGAGCGCCCACAGAGGCTGAGCTCTCGCCCGGGTTCCCCTGCGTCAGCACCTCGGCCTCGACGGGTTGCACCCACACCTGGAGGTCGATGCGGTCGAGCAGCGGTCCACTGAGGCGCCCTCGGTAGCGCTGAACGGAGCCGGGTGGACAGACGCAAGGGCGAGTTGCGTGGCCGGCGTAGCCACAGGGGCAGGGGTTGGCGGCCGCCACCAGCGTCACGTCGGCGGGAAAGGTGACGGAGCCTTGTGCGCGACTGATGGTGACTCGGCCGTCCTCGAGCGGACCCCGAAGGACCTCGAGCACGCTTCGACTGAACTCCGGGACCTCGTCGAGGAAGAGGACACCGTGGTGGGCGAGGGAGACCTCGCCTGGTCGCAGAGCCGCGCTGCCGGCCAGACCGGCGGTCGTGATGGTGTGGTGAGGGGCGCGAAATGGCCGCTCGGTGAGGAGTCCGACGTGATCGTCCAGCAGGCCGGCGACGGAGTGCACGCGAGTGATGTCGACGGCTTCCGCCGGGGTGAGGGCAGGGAGGATGCTCGGGAGCCTGGCGGCGAGCATGGTCTTCCCGCAGCCTGGTGGCCCCAGGAGCAGCAGGTTGTGTCCGCCGGCTGCGGCGATCTCCAAGGCACGTCGGGCTCGGTGCTGGCCTCGGACCTCTGAGAGATCGGCGCCCACCGTGGGCGGCACCCTGGTGGTGACGGCCACGGCGCTGGGTAGAGAGCGGTCTCCCCGGAGCCAGTCGACCACCTCGCCCAGACGTGTTGCAGTCAGCGCCTCGATGCCCGTGGCCGCTGCTGCCTCCGCGCCGTTCGCGTCTGGCACGACGACTCGGGTGAGACCCTGTTCGGCTGCCATCAGGGCCAGGGGCAGCACCCCCCGCACTTGTCGGAGCTCTCCGTCCAGGCCGAGCTCACCGACGAAGAGGGTGTTGTCCAGCGCGTCGGTGGGAACTTGCT
>JAERSX010000242.1 GCA_016845285.1 Deltaproteobacteria bacterium
GCTTCGGAGGCGGTGGAGCCGACGGCGGCAGCGATGGTGCAGGCGACGGCGGAGGCGACGACGGTGGAGACGAAGGCGGCAGCGACGGCGGCGACGAAGGCGGCAGCGACGGCAGCGACGGCAGCGACGGCGGCGACGACGGCGGCGACGGCGACGACGGCGGCGACGACGGCCCGGATCCAGATGCAGACTCCGACGGCGACGGCTTCACCGACGCCGAGGAAGAGGCAGCGGGCACCAACCCCTACTACGTCTACAGCCACCCCTACATCGGCGACTACAACGTGGGGAACTGCGAAGACGGCGTCGCGTCCGGCTCGGCCGGCCCCTCGGGCTCCATCTACCGGGTGGGCGACATCGCCCAGAACTTCTCGCTGATGGACCAGCACGGCGAGCAGGTCGACCTGTACTCCTTCTGCGGCCGCACGGTGATGATGGTCAGCGGTGCCTTCTGGTGAGGTAGCTGCATCAGCGCGGCCGGTCAGGCCCAGCAAATCCAAGAGCAGTACGAAGACGACGACTTCCAGATGATCAAGCTCTGGATCGAGGACGGCTCGGGGCAGGTCCCGAGCCAGGGTGATCTCGAGGACATCGCCACGTCCTACGGCATGACCTCGGTGCCCAACCTCGCCGACGACTCCAACATCTGGGTCGACTACGAGAGCGACTTCGGGATTCCGACCTACACGGTGATCGGCCCCGACATGGAGATCCTGGCGGTGGACACCTACTCGACGAACCCGGGCAGCTGGGTGGAGTAGGTCCGAGCGACCCCACCGGCCACCCGCCGACGAGCCATCCTGGGGCTCGTTGCGTGACAGGCAGGCCGCGGTCATTCGCCCATGGCGGCGAGGATCTCCAGCAGCAGGTTGATGACGTCCAGGTAGATGTGAATCGCCAGCTCCAGCGCGGTGTGCCAGTCATTGGCGCCGGCTTCTTCCAGCTTCGACAGCCGCTGGAAGTCGAACATGATGAAGAGCACGAACAGGCCCGCGCCAAGGATGGCCTTGATGCGTCGCGCCATGCCGGAGAAGGAGAAGATCAACCCGAGGAGGCTGAAGCCGATCAACACGAGCAGCCCCACCATCAGCCCCGAGCGCAGGAAGGACAGGTCCACCCCGGTGAACATGCCAAAGGCCGCCGCGCCCAAGGAGGTCAACACGGTCAGTCCCATGGCGCGCATGCCATCGACCTCATCCATCAACAGCATGAGCACCCCCAGCAGCGGCCCAAACGTCAGCGCGCTGCCAAACAGGGCCACCAGGCCGCCCACCAGAGAGGTCGGGGTGACGACGACCATCCCTATCATGAAGGCGACCTTCAGGAAGAACAGGACGTTCCACCACTTGTCCAGGAGCTTCATGCTCTTGGGCGTCGGGTGCAGGTCCAGCTCCCCCGACGGGTTGGTGTGGGCCTCGAAGAGCAGCCCCAGGAAGCGCTCGCGGCGGCGGTGCGCCGATCGACAGCCAAGGACAAAGCCCAGGGCCGGTGCGAAGACCAGCCCCAGAGCGACCGCGACCAGCAGGATGGTCTTGAAGTAAAGGCTGGTTTCCATGTCTCACCGGTTCGTGCTCCAGCATAGTCGGGCGCATCGCGGCGCGAACGTCGCGGTGTTCGCCGACCGACTCGCCCACCAACCGGCGGTCATCAATGGAAGCCTCCATGGATACTCTGATCTCGGGTGAACTCCGCATCGACACGCCGCGGGTGCTGGACAGCCCCACCACCATGCGGGGCGAGCCCGGGGCCACCATCGTCGGCCACGCCCGCGACGCCCTCCTCGTCGTCCGCTCGCGCGTGGTGCTCGAGGGACTCACCCTCCGCCGTGTGGACCGACCCGACGGCAGCCCCTCCTGGGGAAGCCTCGTGGTGGTCGAGGAGGGGGGCGCGCTCGAGCTCCGCGACTGCCAGCTGGAGGGGGCCGCCCACGGCTACCTCGTCGAGCCCGAGACCACCCTGCTCGCCACCGAGGCCTGGACCCACGCTGGCCTCGACGTGCGAGGGCACGGCCGAGCCGTGGCCCGGGACTGTGTCTTCGAGGGCTGCAGCATCGGCGCCAGCGCCTCCATCTACCCCAAGGCCGAAGAGGTGGATCTGGAGCTGCAGGACTGCACCTTCCGAGGCTGCGCCACAGCCCTGCGCGTCACCGCCGCCGCCCAGGCCGACGTCCAACGCTGCGCGGCCACGAGCCCAGGCGCCGTGGCCTACGAGTTCTCCGGCAGCAGGCTGAAGCTCCATCGCTGCGACGCGACCGGCTTCGACCAGGCCGTGGTGGCGAAGAGCGGGCGGCTCCGGGTGTCGCGCGGCACCTGGAGCGACTGCAGGGTGGGCCTGCTCTCCGAGGGAGACGCCGATGTGCGGGCGCACACGACCCGTATCAAGGCCTGCACGGGCGCCGGCGTCGTGGCCAAGGGGCGGTCGGGGGTCCACCTGCGGGACGTCCGCGTCGAGGGCTCCAGCGGCAATGGCCTGGAGGCCGTGCAAGCGGCCACCCTGCACGCCAAGCGGGGCACCGTGGAGGCCGCCAAGGCCGCGCTCCTGGCCATGGACGCAGGCCAGCTCACCCTGGACGGCACGACCCTCGGGGGCACGCCGGAGTGGGCCGCCTACGCCGACGCGGTCGCACAGGTCGACCCGGCGGACGCCGCCCTGCCCCCCGGCAAGGT
>JAERSX010000243.1 GCA_016845285.1 Deltaproteobacteria bacterium
CTCACCACCTGGTCCACGCACCCGAGCTGGGCATGGGCATCGTCGAGTCGGTCGCGGAAGCCATCGACGTCGAGGTCACTCCACGCCGTGGCCGCTGCTTCCAGGGAGGTCAGCAGGCGGGTCTCGGAGACGGGTATCGGGCAAGCTGCCTGAGCAGATGTCTCGATGCACACTGCCAGCAAGAGCGCCGGCGGCAGCCATCGACCGATTGACGTCCGGCACGACGCGAGCGGGCCCATCGGTCTCCGTGCAAAGTGAGCTGGCCCGGGTTCCTGCGACGAACCCGGTCGCTCTCATGCTACTCGACGAGCACCGGTTGCCGTGCCTCTACTGGTGAACGTCGAGCTTCTGCCCCGTGGTCTCGACCTCTCCGACGGTGGTCGCTCCGGCGGGGCGTGCGATGACAGCGGTGCCGTCGCTGAGCTGGAAGGTACCGAGGAGCCAGCTTGTCAGCGTGCCTTCCAGGGATGGATCGCGGTTGAGCATCTTGGTGCCGTGGCCAGCCGCCTCGAGCAGGGCGAAGTGGTGCTGGCCCTTGGCGCGCTGATCGAGCACTTGGGTGCTCTTCGCGGCGTAGCGGTCCTCTTCGCTTGCAACCAGGAGGACTGGTCGTTCGCCATACGCGTCCAGCGCCTCCCCGCTTGTGACCCCCTTGTACTTGAGGCCAGGCGACAAGAGCACGAGGTTGCCCACGTCGGGGTCTTCAGCGGCGGCCTGCAGGCAGAGGTTGGCCCCGATGCTGGCGCCCACGCAGCTGATCTCCTTGGCACCATCCTTGCGAAGCCAGGCGATGGCGGCCACCACGTCCTGCTTCATGGCCAGGTAGTCGGCGTCGGCGAGCTCGTCACCGGCCTTTGCGCTGGCCCCGTGCCCCCTCAGATCGGGCGCGATGACCCGCAAGCCCCGATGGGAGAGGCGCTCGGCCAGGTAGTCCCAGTCCCCGCTGCTGCGACCCAGCATGTGGACCAGCACGACGCCTTTCTCGGCGCCCTTTGTGCCAGCGTAGGCGGCCTTGAGGCGGGTACCGTCGGCGGCGGTGAGCGAGATCTGAGCGGCGGTGGCTACACCAGCGAGCAACATCAACATCAGGGAGCCTCCATGGGCGGGGCGTGGGTTCCTCCGGCTCGCGATCGGAGCCTCGTGGTCGGCGGCCCGCGCCCGACCCGAGAGGCGAGCGAGGATACACCGGGCTCCCCTCGTCGGACGGTGGGGCCCTTCCTTGACACGGGATCGCCCCCTTTTGCTCCCTGTCGGGGCTACAAGAGTGCGCGGAGGCGATCCATCAGCTCCGGCAGCGGCAGCGCATACGCCTCCGCCACCTCGGTCAGCGTCTCGTCGAAGCGAACCGAGCAACCGTCGCACGAGGGCAAGCCGAAGGATGCGAAGACCGCCCGGACACCCGGGTGCCGTTGCCATGTCTGGTCGACAGTCCAGCTGGGCTCGAAGGGGGCGTGGGCGCGTGCCAGGCCGTCCGCTGCGGACCTCAGCGACGCGATGCGTTCCTGGAGAGGACTCTCGTGGCTGGCCACGGTGGTTCGGACCGCTTCCAGCTCGCTACGGGTCTCGGCCAGCCGCTCCCCACGTCGCGCGAGGATGTCGCGAACGCGGCGGTCGAGGTGGGCGTAGAGCTCGTCCCGAAGGGCCATCGAGTGTGAGCTTAGCCCGTGTTCAGGGGCCGTTGGCTCTCATTGACACGGTCACCGACCTCCGCTAAGTGCCCAGACCTTCACCCGGTCTGGCCGGGTGGTCGTGGGGGCACCAGACCCGAGGGTCGAAGTCCCACGACGAGTTCTTTGACCGAGCAGCGATGGCACAGTCTGCGACTCCAGCAGAAGTAGACGCGGCCTTCATGGACGAGGCGTTGCGTCTCGCCCGCATTGCCGCCCGAATGGGAGAAGTTCCCGTGGGCGCGATCGTGGTGCGAGACGGACAGATCCTCGCCCGGGCCGCGAATCGACGCATCCTCGACGCCGATCCCACAGCTCACGCCGAGCTCTCCGCCATGCGGAGCGCCGCGCAAGCACTGGGAAACTTCCGGCTCGACGAATGCACGGTCTACGTCACCCTGGAGCCGTGTCCCATGTGTGCGGGAGCCATGGTGCAAGCGCGGATCGCGCGCTGCGTCTACGGCTGTCCCGACCCCAAGGGTGGCTTCCTCGGCACGCTGGCCGATCTCTCCGAGTTCCCCGGACTCAACCACCGCTTCGCGGTGACCGGCGGGGTGAGGGAGGCGGCATGCAGCGAGCTGTTGAGGAGCTTCTTCCGGGACCTCAGGCGTGCCCGACGTCGCTGATCGCGAGACGTGATTGTGGAGAGGTGGCCGAGTGGTCGAAGGCGGTAGATTCGAAATCTACTGAGGGCGTTCGTCCTCCGCGGGTTCGAATCCCGCCCTCTCCGCCCCGTCTCACGCTCCACGGAGGGGTGACCGAGTTGGCCTAAGGTGTGCGATTGGAAATCGCATGTGCGCTAATACCGCACCGCGGGTTCGAATCCCGCCCTCTCCGCTCTCTTTTTCAGAAACGCAGTCAAGACGACCTCTGCGGTCTCCTCACGGGCCCGCAGGTGATGGTCGGGTCCTGTTGACCGAGGATCCGTGAACTCCGCCAGGCCCGGGAGGGAGCAACGGTAGCGGTCCCCCCGGGGCAACGGGGTGCCCGGCCATCACCTGCGGGCCCGTGTACGTTTCATGGGCTGAGAGGCTACGTGCGACGGGCCGGATAGGCCACATCACAGGGACTCGCGACCGGAAGACACCATGAGCTACCTCGCCATCGCCCGGAAGTGGCGGCCGAGCACCTTCGAGGAGATCGTCGGTCAGAGCCATGTCACCCGCACCTTGCAGAACGCGATCCGCCTCGGTCGCGTCCACCACGCCTTCTTGTTCACGGGCGCACGCGGCGTGGGAAAGACCACCGCCGCACGTACCCTGGCCCGAGCGCTCAACTGCGAGCAGGGGCCCACGCCCACGCCGTGCGGTGAGTGCGCCAGCTGCATCGAGCTGCTCAGCGGCAACAGTCCCGATGTCATCGAGATCGACGGCGCATCGAACAACTCCGTCGAGGACGTCCGCGACCTGCGTGAGTCGGTGCGGTACCTGCCTCAGCGTGGCCGCAGCAAGGTCTACATCGTGGACGAGGTCCACATGCTGTCGAAGGGAGCCTTCAACGCTCTGTTGAAGACCCTCGAAGAGCCGCCGGCCCATGTCGTCTTCATCTTCGCCACCACCGAGCCGCAGAAGATCCCCGACACGATCATCTCCCGCGTGCAGCGCTTCGACTTCAAGCGCATTCCGGCGGGCGTCGTGGTCGATCGGCTGCGCAAGATCTGCGATGCCGATGAGATCGAGATCCCCGACGATGCACTGCGCCTCGTGGCCCGCGCTGGTGAGGGGTCCATGCGGGACGCCCAGAGCCTGCTCGACCAGGTCATCAGCTTCGCAGGCGACCAGATCACCACCGAGCAGGTCAGCGAGACCCTGGGTCTCGTCGACCGCACCCTTCTCTACGCCATGCTCGAGGGCATGCTCCGTGGAGATGCCGACCGTTGCCTCGGCGCCATCGATCAGGTCTACGGCTACGGCTACGACCTGAGTGAGTTCACCTCGGAGATGCTCGAGCTGCTGCGCAACGCCACCATGGTGGGGCTGAGTCCCTCGAGTCGGCGCTACCTGGATGTGCCCGACGACGAGCGGTCCCGCTTGGAGCAGCTCGCAGACGACGTGGCCTCCGATGTCTTCGTCCGATCTTTCCAGGTGATGCTCGACGTGCACGAGCAGGTGGCGCGGGCGCCACGGCCGCGCCTGGTGCTGGAGATGGCGGTGGCACGGCTCGTCACCATTCGTCCGGCGCGTCCGGTGGATCAGATCGTCCAGCGTCTGGGTGAGCTGGAGCGTCGGCTTCGCCACGGGGGCACGCACGTCCGGGCTCGTCGGTCGGGTGGCGGCGGTGGTTCATCTCGCGACGACGACGAACCTGCTCCGGCACCGTCCAGGACCGGTCCGCCCCCCGGTCCGCCTCCTCGAGGTGCCCCCGCGCCGGTCGCCTCCTCTCGGACGGCTCCCTCTCCCAGTCCGGTCGAGCGTTCAGCGGTCCCCCGGCCCGCTACGCCGAGGTTTACGCCGCCTTCCGCAGGGCCGTCCCGCGCTGAGAAGGCGTCTCCTCGCCCAGGTGCTCCGGCTCCGCCCGCATCTTCGTCTCCTGAAGAGTCCGCCACCCTCGAGCCACCTCCACCCCCGCCTGTCCCCCGGCCAGGTGAGCCCGAGGCCGATCGCTTCAGGCGGCTCCAGCGCTGGCTCGGAGAGCTGGGGCCTCGCTACGAGACCTGGGCCCACCAGTGCGCGCTCCTGGGAGTCGAGACACCGGTGCTGCGCGCGGCCTTCTCGAGCACCTTCAGCCGTGGCAATGCCGACAAGCTCAACAATGATCCACAGCTGCTGGCCGGCGTGGCGTCGATGTTTCCGGGATGCACTGCGGTGCGGACCAGCGTGCGGGCCGCGGACAGCGAGCTGCCGACCCGGCGTGAGCTCGACCAGGCCGAGCGCGCTGCCGCTCTGGCAGCGTTGCGGGCGGAGATGGCCGAGCACCCGCTGGTGCTACAGGTCTCCCAGGTGTTGGGCGCACGGCTGGCGGGTGTGTCTCGCCATGCCGAAGGGCCGGAGCTGCGATGAGTGAGGATCCACTGCGGATCGCGGTCGCCCAGCTGGCCCGTTTTCCTGGCATCGGTGAGCGTACCGCCACCCGCCTCGCCTACTGGTTGCTTCAGCAGCCCGAAGAAGTGGCCGGAGAGATCGGCCAGGCGCTGGTGGCCCTGCGAGAGGCGCTGCATCCATGTGAGGTCTGTTGCGACCTCAGCGCGTCGAGCCCCTGTCGCCGATGTGCCGATCCGCGCCGCTCGGACGGACTCATCTGTGTGGTGGAGCGTCCCCAGGACATCGGCGCCATCGAGTCTTCCGGTGAGTTTCGTGGACGCTTCCACGTGCTCCACGGAGCCATCAGCCCCCTCGACGGCGTGGGGCCCGATCAGCTCCGCATCAAGGAGCTCCTCGCTCGGCTGGGCGATGGGGCCGACGAGGTGCTCCTGGCCACCGATCCCGACGTCGAGGGAGATGCGACCGCCCTCTACCTGGCGCGGCTCATCAAGCCCCTGGGCATTCGGGTCACCCGCCTGGCCCACGGCATCGCGGTGGGCACCGAGCTCGAGTACGCTGACCGCAGCTCGGTGGCCCGAGCGCTGGAGCACCGCCGAGAGATGTAGCTACAGGGAGCGCCAGGCGTCAGTACCCGACGAAGTGCCCGTAGATCCATTCGAACCCACCCCCGAGGTCTACCTCTCCCTCGAACTGGATGTCGAGCTGGCTATCGAAGGCACGCCCGTTGCTCTCTACTGAGTTGGACGTACTCCACTCTTCGCCGAACTCGACCAGCCCGTCCAGCTGAAGCTCGCTGGAGCCGTCATTGCGCGGTTCTCCCGAGAAGTGGGCAATCCACTCGGCCCCGGACTGGGGGACCAGGCAGGTGACGTCGTTGTCGTAGCTGCCGTCTGGCTGGAGCACGATGACCACGACGCTGTGGCACATCTCGAGCTCGAGTTCCGGGATCGTGATGATCAGGTCCCCGGAGTACTCGCCGGCGTAGTCGGTGAAGTCATTGCCTCCGGATCCGCTGCCGCTGCCGCTGCCGCTGCCGCTGCCCGAGCCGCTACCCACACCAACACCGCCACCGGTGTCGTCGCTACCGCTGCCCATGCCCCAGCCAAGCCTCGACGATCCGCCATCGTCATCCTCGTCGATGACGAACGGGGTCAAGCCGACACAGCCCACCTGCGTGAGAGCGCAGAGCAGGAAGGGAGGAACAAGGCGGGCCATGAGGCCACCTCCGAGGGCTTCCGATAGTACTCCAGCCGCCCCCTCGCGGTCGCCTCAGCTGCTGCGCAGCTTCCACTGGGCTCGAAGGTGATCGCGGTTCATCTGCGCGATGACGTCGAGGCTGATGCCCTTGGGGCAGACCACCGTGCACTCTCCGAAGTTGGAGCAGTGTCCGAAGTCCTCGGCGTCCATGGCGGTGACCATGTCCTGGGTGCGCTGGTACCGCTCGGGCTGGCCCTGAGGCATCAGGTTGAGGTGGCTCAGCTTGGCGCCTGTGAACAGCATGGCGGCGGCGTTGGGGCACGAAGCCACGCACGCGCCGCACCCGATGCAGGTGGCCGCGTCGAAGGCCTGGTCGGCGATCTCCTTGCCGATGGGCGTGGCGTTGGCGTCGACCGTCGATCCGGTGCGGATGGAGATGTAGCCACCGGCCTGGATGATGCGGTCGAAGGCTGAGCGGTCGACCATGAGGTCCTTCACCACGGGGAAGCCCTTGGCCCGGAAAGGCTCGATGGTGATCTCCGCGCCGTCCTTGAACTCACGCATGTGGAGCTGACAGGTGGTGGTGCGGGCACGGTGGCCATGGGGCACGCCGTTGATCATGAAGCCGCAGGCCCCACAGATGCCTTCCCGACAGTCGTGCTCGAAGACGATGGGTTCCTTGCCTTGGGACTCGAGGTCGTCGTTGACGACGTCGAGCATCTCGAGGAAGGACATGTGCTCGGAGACGTCGGTGCGCACGTAGGTCTCGAAGCGACCCTTGTCGTTGGGGCCGTTCTGACGCCAGACGTTCAGCGTGATCTTCATGGTCGGTCCCTACTTGTAGCTGCGCTGGGTGAGCTTGACGTACTCGAAGTCCAGGGGCTCTTTGTGGAGCACGGGCTGGCTGTCTTCGCCGGTGTACTCCCATGCGCTCACGAAGCTGAAGTCTTCGTCGTTGCGCTTGGCCTCACCGCCCTCGGTCTGGTGCTCCACCCGGAAGTGGCCACCGCAGGACTCCTCGCGGGTGAGGGCGTCCAGGGCGAGCACCTCGGCGAACTCGAGGAAGTCGGCCACGCGACCGGCACGCTCCAGGCTCTGGTTCACGCCGCGGTCGTTGCCGGGCACATTGACCTCCGACCAGAAGCGCTCGCGAAGCTTGGGGATCTCGCCCAGCAGCTCGGTCAGGCCTTCGCGGGTGCGGGCCATGCCGCAGTGTTCCCAGACCTTGAGGCCCAGCTCACGGTGGAAGCTGTCCACGGACTTGGTACCGCTCATTCCCAGGAGCTTCTTGATGCGGCCCTCAGCGGCATCTTCGGCCGCCTTGAAGTCGGAGCTCTCGGTGCTCTTGGGGCGTGCGCCCACCTGCGCGAGGTAGTGGCCGATGGTGTAGGGGAGCACGAAGTAGCCATCGGCCAGCCCCTGCATCAGCGCGCTGGCACCGAGACGGTTGCTGCCGTGGTCGCTGAAGTTGGCCTCGCCGATGACGAACAGCCCTGGCACGTTGCTCTGGAGGTTGTAGTCGACCCAGAGCCCGCCCATGGTGTAGTGGGGGGCCGGGTAGATGCGCATCGGTGTGCTGTAGGGGTCGTCGCCCGTGATGCGTTGGTACATCTCGAAGAGGTTGCCGTATCGCTCGGCCACACCGTCTTTGCCGAGACGGCCGACTGCTTCGGCGAAGTCCAGGTAGACCCCGCGGCCGCCGAACGCCACGCCCTTGCCCTCGTCGCAGGCCATCTTGGCGGCCCGAGAGGCCACGTCCCGGGGCACGAGGTTGCCGAAGGTGGGGTAGCGACGCTCGAGGTAGTAATCCCGCTGCTCGGTGCCCAGTGTGGTGGGGTCGGCGCCGAGCCTTCCGCTGCCTTCGTCCCAGCAGTGCTTGGGATCCTTGGGGACCCAGACACGGCCGTCGTTTCGCAGCGACTCCGACATCAGGGTCAGCTTCGACTGGTACGAGCCGCCCACCGGGATGCAGGTGGGGTGGATCTGGGTGTAGCAGGGGTTGGCGAAGTAGGCGCCACGCTTGGCTGCCCGCCAGGCCGCCGTCACGTTGCAGCCCATGGCGTTGGTCGAGAGGTAGAAGACGTTGCTGTAGCCGCCGCTGCCCAGCACCACTGCATCGGCGCAGTAGCTCTCCAGCTTTCCGCTCATGAGGTTGCGGGTCACGATGCCGCGAGCGTGGCCGTCCTGGATCACCAGGTCGAGCATCTCGGTGCGCGGGAACATCGTGACATTGCCGTCGGCGATCTGGCGGCTGAGGGCCTGGTAGGCGCCCAGGAGCAGCTGCTGGCCGGTCTGGCCACGGGCGTAGAAGGTGCGACTCACCAGCGCGCCGCCAAAGGAGCGGTTGGCCAGCATTCCGCCGTACTCTCGCGCGAAGGGAACGCCCTGTCCCACGGCCTGATCGATGATGTTCACGCTGACCTGGGCCAGGCGGTACACGTTCGACTCACGGGCCCGGTAGTCACCGCCCTTCACCGTGTCGTAGAAGAGGCGCCAGATGCTGTCGCCGTCGTTCTGGTAGTTCTTGGCGGCGTTGATGCCGCCCTGGGCTGCGATGCTGTGTGCGCGCCTCGGGCTGTCCTGGAAGCAGAAGCAGAGCACGTTGTAGCCGAGCTCGGCGAGGGTCGCGGCGGCTGAGGCACCAGCGAGCCCGGAGCCCACGACGATGACCGTGTACTTCCGCTTGTTGGCCGGGTTGACGACCTTGATGTCGAAGCGATGGCGGTCCCAGGCAGTGCGAATGTCGCCCGTGGGGGCGTTCGACTGCAGGGGGGTGTCTGCGACCTGGACCTGCATTGGAGCTTCCTATTTGACGATGCCGGTGAGGACCGCGAGGGGAATCGAGCAGTTGCCTACGAAGATGAGGCCGGCGAAGGCCCAGGCGCCACGGCGGACGAGAGCGTCGTACCGCGGGTTGTCGAGACCCAGTGTGCGGGTGAGGCTCCAGACGCCGTGGGCCAGGTGAGGCGCCAGGGCGGCCATGGACAGGATGTAGAAGGCGGAGACCCACCACACCGAGAAGCCAGTCACGAGGTTGTGGTACGGGTCACAGTCGAGACCACCTGCCGGGTCGGGAGAGCAGTGCACGAAGTCGGGGTGCACCACGCCCGCTGTGAGATGCAGCAGGTGGTAGACGATGAAGAGAAGGATGATGACGCCGCCGATGCGCATGGTGCGGACGGCGTAGGTCTCGCTGGACCACGTACGCTTCTTGTAGCCAACGGGGCGGGCCCCCTTGCTCCGCATGGTGAGCACGACCGCTGAGTACATGTGGGCGAAGATCACGGCGAGAAGCCCGAAGCGGACGCCCCACAGCAGCTCGGTGTTGCCCTGCAGCATCTCGCCGTACTCGTTGATGGCTTCGGGACCCAGGAAGACCTGGAGGTTGCCCGCCATGTGGCCGAGCACG
>JAERSX010000244.1 GCA_016845285.1 Deltaproteobacteria bacterium
ATGCGAGTGGGCGGGGGCGCAGCCTTCCTGCGCGCCCCCCCCGACCAGGACCTGCCCGGGGACTGGTCCCTCGAGCTCGGCGGCACCTGGCTGGACGAGACGCGCGACGACTGGGTGGGCTCCGGAGCCAGCTTCGTGTTCTTCGGCGAGGGAAGTCCCCCGGAAGCAGGCGGCGAGCTCTGGCTGGACGGCGGGGTGGGGATCGGCGATCAAGACCTCTACTTCGAGGATCTGAGCTGGGATCCCGCGCTGTGCGATCAGCCCACCGGGCGACTGGGTGTGCGCGGCCCCGACACCTGGTGGTACCACCTCGACCTGCCCGATGACTGCGGCACCTGCGCCACACTGGTCTTCCAGGACGGCACGGTTCTCGGAGAGAGCTGCGTGGACCTGGCCCCCATCTACACGGCGTACCAGGCACTGACGGTGGACCGGTGATCGCCACGCTCCTGGTGTTGAGCTGCGCCACCGAGGTGGCCACCCCCATCGTGGCCGAGGAGGCGACCTCCGAGCCCTTGCCCACACCACGGCTGGCCCGACGCTTGAGCCTGGATCTGCGGGGCGTCCTGCCCTCCGAAGCCGAGCTCGACGCCGTCGAGGCCGATCCAGCGGCGCTCGACGGCCTGCGCACCGAGTGGCTCGCAGACCCTCGCCTCGAGGACCGTGTCGTGGCGATGCTGGCCGAGCAGTGGCACACACGGGTCGACGTCTTCGACATCGAGTGGCGCGACTACGACCTCGACGAGTCCGAGGAGTTCGCCTTCGAGCGCTCGGTGGGCGAAGAGCCCCTGCGCCTGGCGGCACGCGTGGTGGTGGAGGACCGGCCCTGGAGCGACGTGGTCACCTCACAGACCACCGTGGCGGACGAGATGCTGGCCGAGCTCTGGCCCCTCGAGCGCGAGCAAGGGGACGGCTGGCAGCCTGCGACCTACACCGACGGCCGGCCCATGAGCGGTGTGCTCAGCACCAACGGCCTGTGGTGGCGCTACAACACCAACCGCTCGAACATGAACCGGCGCCGCGCCGCAGTCATCGTCGATCTGCTCCTCTGCGAAGACCTCCTGGGCCGACCGGTGAGCTTCTCGGCAGGCGACACCCTCGCCGATGCCGACGGCACCGAAGACGCCGTGCACACCGAGGCCGCCTGCCTCTCCTGCCACGCGGCCATCGACCCCATCGCCGCCACACTCTTCGGCTTCTGGTGGGTGTCGCAGTACTCGGTGGAGGAGGAGACCTACTACCACGCCGAGCGTGAGCTCCTGGGGCCGGCCTGGCTCGAGGTGGAGCCCGCCTGGTTCGGAGCCCCCCTGGGTGGCCTGGCCGACCTTGGCCCCCACGTGGCCGCCGACGCACGCTTCAGCCGCTGCGCGGTCGAGACCTTCGCCGAGGGGCTCTGGCGACGGCCACCCACCCTCGAAGATCGGGCGGTCATCGAGGCCCTGCACGATGACTTCGAGGCCGATGGCCTGCGGGTGCCCGCCCTCCTCGACGACCTCACCCGCACCGAGAGCTACATCGCGGCGGCGACCTGGGAGCGAGAGGATGAGCGACCCGTGCGCATGCTCTCACCCGACCAGCTGGGCGCGGCGCTCGAAGACCTGACCGGCTTTCGCTGGCAGGCCGAGGGCTACGACCAGCTCGCCAACGACACCATCGGCGTGCGCGTGCTCCTCGGCGGTGTCGACGGCCACAGCGTCTACCGCCCACAGACCGACCCCGGCCTCAGCTGGGCACTCACCCTCAAGCGACTGGCTGAGGCCGCAGCGACCACCGCCGTCGACCGCGACCTGGTGGATGGCGAGGGCCTGCTCCTCGATCGTGTCGATCTCGAAGACACCCCAGAAGACACCGCGTTCTCCGAGCAGATCGCCGCACTTCACTGGCGCTTGTTGGCCGAGCGTGCCCACGTGGACACCCTCGATGGCCTGACCGCACTCTGGGTGGAGGTCGACGACGACCACGGTGAACGCGAGGCCTGGATCGCTCTGCTGAGCGCCCTCTTCCGCGACCCCCTGTTCGTGGCTCGCTGATGGCCATCCCTCGCCGCACTCTGCTCCAGCTCGGCCTCGGCGGCCTCGTGGGCCTGGGACTCCCTCGCCACGCCAAGGCCGCACCTTCCGACAAGAAGTTCCTCTTCCTCTACAACAGGGGTGGCTGGGACACGACGCGGGTGTTCACGCCCATGCTCGACACGAGCAGCGACATGGGCGACGACGCCCGCGAGGCCGAGGCACGGGGCGTGACCTTCGTGGACAGCCCAGAGCGACCCGCGGTGGCCGCATTCTTCGAGGAGTGGGGGGACCGCGCCTGCGTGATCAACGGCCTCGAGGTCCAGTCGATCACCCATGAGCGATGCCGCCAGCTCATCCTCACGGGTCGCTCCGACCAGGACAGCGACGACTGGGCCGCGACCCTGGCCGCCACCGGCCACGGCGACCTGGTGATGCCCCACCTCGTGCTCTCTGGGCCGTCCTTCTCGAGCCGGTACTCGAGCCGGGTGGTGCGGGTCGGCAGCCAGGGTCAGCTCCCAGACCTCCTCGACGGAAGTGCCATGGCCGCCGCGGACATGGCCACCGCGCCACCGGCTGGCGAGCGGGCCGTCGATGCCTGGTTGGCCAGCCGGGTGGAGCGCTACGCCGCCGAGGCCGAGGCACGGGG
The DNA here is from genome assembly GCA_016845285.1 of Deltaproteobacteria bacterium. Lineage (GTDB taxonomy): Bacteria > Myxococcota_A > UBA796 > UBA796 > UBA2385 > BH17. The sequence goes on from JAERSX010000244.1 coordinate 2,659, forward strand.
CCACGACCACGCCGCAGCCTTCGGAGAGGACTACAGCCGGGCGCTGAGCGACCTGGAGGCACTGACCAGCCAGGCAGACGGCCTGGATCTCCGCTCGCTGCAGGCCGACTGCAGCCGGGACATCCAGTCCGACATGGCCACGGCCTTCGCCTGCTTCGCCACCGGCCTCTCGCGCTGCGCCATGATCCAGTACAACGGCTGGTGCGACCAGGGCTGGGACACCCACCAGCGGCCCGAGCTCCAGTCCTGGAACTTCGAGGAGCTCTTCGACCACCTCTCCCAGATGATGGAGACCCTCGCGAGTCACCCGGGTCAGGGATCGGGCGTCCTGGCCGACGAGGTCGTGGTCTGTGTGCTGTCCGAGATGGGCCGTCATCCCCGCGCCAACCCCTGGGGAGGCAAGGACCACTGGACCTACACCTCCGCCATGTTGCTGGGTGCGGGTATCCAAGGTGGCCAGGTCATCGGAGCCTTCGACGACGACGCCCGGGGCCGGCGCGTGGACCTGGAGACCGGTGAGCTGAGAGACGACGGCACCTCCCTGCTCCCCACCCACCTGGGCGCCACGCTGATGCGCCTGGGCGACGAAGTGGACCACTCCGACGAGGTCATCGCGGCAGCTCTGAGCTGAGCGGCAGGCTGCCTGGCTCAGCCTCGACCCTCGCGGATCCGGGTCCCCAGGAACCGCGCCGTAAGCGCCCCACCCAGAAATCCGAAGAGATGGCTCTGCCACGAGATGCCGGCCGCCACGAGGGGCAGGACCCCCATCAGCATGCCGCCGAAGGCCCAGCCCACGAAGAGCGACATGACCACCGCACGCAGGCTCCGCTCATAGATTCCTCGAGCAAGCAGGAAGCCGAAGTAGCCGAAGATCACCCCGCTGGCTCCGATGTGGACGGTGTTGGGCCCACCGAGCAGCCAGGCGCCTGCGCCCGCGAAGACCGCGCTCACCACCGACACGACCCAGAAGTCCATCCGCTTGCGGGTCATGGTGAGGGCTCCCAACACCAGCAGCGGGATGGTGTTGGCGGCCAGGTGGGCCACACCGCCGTGGAGGAAGGGGGCCGTCACCAACCCCACGAGTCCCCCGATGGAGCGTGGCCTCACACCCCAGGCGTCCAGCCCGCCCCCGAGGACCACGAGGTCCACGAGCTCGATGAGCCAGAGCAACACGGTGGCCCGCCAGACCACTCCGATGTTGCTGCGGGTGTCGCGGACCAACGTGGTGGTCTCGCGCTTCACCATCGACCAGGTGGATCCGTTGCGACTCGACATGGGGCTACTGAGCGTCCACCCGCTCTCCGGTTCCATCTTCGGTGAGCAGGTAGAGGAAGAGCGGTGTCCCGCCCTCGTAGTTGGCGAGGATCAAGTCGAGGCGTTCGCCAGCAGCGCTGTGATCGAGATCGAAGCGGATCTCCATGGTGGCGTCATCGTTCCAGTCGATGCCCAGCTCGTCCACATCGCGCTTGACGTCGAGGAGCTCGTCGGCGCCGAAGCTGAAGTCGTCGATGAGCAGCTCGTCATCGGTCAGGTTCCACACATCGACCGTGGGCCCGTCTCCGGCCAGGTGTGCCAAGCGGAAGCGCGTCTCGCTGCTCTTGATGGCACTCCCATCGTCTTCGAGCACCTTGAGCCGCAGGTTGCTCCAGCTGTCGTAGGCCACCACCGTCACCGGCCGATGCTGGTTGAGCTCGAAGGTGGTCGACGCCAGCTCGTCATCGGTGGTGCCGCCCGCAGGCACCACGAAGGCCTCGACATCGCCGATGTCCTCGTCGACCTGCCCGGAGTCCGAGGGGAAGCTCAGGCTGCTGGCCCAGGCGCCGCCGCCGCGGTCGGTGAGCACATCGAGGCGCTCGCCGTCGGGGCTGAGATGCACGAAGCGAACCGCGCCGGTGGGCACGGGATCGGCGTCGGTGTCCGAGTCCGTGTCCGTGTCGGTGTCCGTGTCGGTGTCCGTGTCGGAGTCGGCGTCGGTGTCCGTGTCGGAGTCGGCCTCGTCCGCGCCTGTGTCGGCGTAGGTCGTGGTGGTGGTGGTGGTGACCACCCGCTTGCAGGACGCCAGACCAGCCGAGAGCAGCATGGTGGCGAACAGCAGGCGCAGAGGTGGGTCGACGTGGCGCATCCAGGGTCCTCAGGCGGCAGGGCGTTGGTGGAGCCGCATGGCGTGATCTACCGCCACGATCTCCCCTTCTTCCATCGTCCGCCACACGTTCTCACCCTGAAGGGGCTCGCTGGACACGAGGAGGTGGTTGACGTAGCCCGACTGTGTGGGGCTCTCGCACTCCGACGAGAAGTGGGGACAGGCGTCGCGGTCGGGACAGCGCGTCTTGTGGGTGGAGAAGTGGAGCTCCTTGCCCCCCTGGTAGGCGACGAGGAGCTCTCCGTCGGTGACGATGAGGGTGAGGAAGCAGCGATCCGCATCCTCGTTGCCCACCAGCGCCCGCACCTCAGCCACTGTCTCGGCGAGGGCGTCCATCACCACCTCGACCGGAGTGCCACGACGGTGCAGCTCAGCCCGAGCCGACAGCCGACTCAAGAAGAGGTGGAAGATGACCTCACTGTCGGTGTCGCCCAGCAGGAAGCGCCGAAAGACCGGCGCGATTCGGGCCACCAGCTTCTCCCGCAGCTTGGGAAAGTGGGGCACATCGCCGTTGTGGGCCATGACCCAGCGACCGTACTGGAAGGGATGTGAGTTGAGCGTGGTCAGCTCACCCTGCGTCGCACGCCGGATGTGGGCGAGCACCGTCTGCGAGGTGACGATGCCGCTCACCCTGTGAAACAGGCGATCTCCAACCGCCTGGCCCGACGACTTGATGATGTGGGGCGCACCGGCCACGTAGTACGCCACGCCCCAGCCATCGGGGTGCTGCGCGCTCTGCACCGCCATGGCGTTGTCGGCCCGGGCGAGCGAGTCGTGCACCTGACTCTGGAGCACCGAGCGGAAGCCGAGAAGGCGGCACATGGAGGCTCCAGTTCGAAGGGTTGCTCAAGGTTGTACCCCATCACGAACGGAGGGGCGCCCCCAGTCGAGTCCCGTCCTTGGACCTGCACCCTGTGGGCCCGCTGCCGATGCGCGTTCTCAGAGAACCACCGCAGGGCGACGAGGGTCCGCCGCCGGGTGACGTGCTCTGTGCGCGCCATCGAGTACGCTGGCGCCAGCATTGGAGGTGCGTGTGGTCGGTGCAGGAGTGGGACTCGTGCCGGTGGACACCGACGCACTCGCGACTGCGCTCCGCTCTCTCCACCGGGGCGAGCTGGAGTGCCCCCTCAACATCCCGGGTCTCACGCGGGTCGGGCTCCAATATGTGGCCACCGACTTGCTCCACGCGCTGCGCGGCCTCGACGAAGACGCCGTGCGTGCCGTGCTCGTCGCGGTGCTCGCGGAGCGTCGGGGGGGACGGCCCGGGCCGCCTCTGCGGGCGCGGACTTGAGCGCCCCACGCACACTGACCGAGGCCCGGTGGTCATGCGCCGGATGCGGACAGTGCTGCCACGGGTTCGACTTCGGGCCGGTGTCCGAGGAGGTGATCTCCGGTCTGGAAGAGGCCGACATCGCCAACAGCTGGGGGCCCGCGGCCGAGGCCCCATGGCGGGAGCGACGGCGAGGGCCCGACGGCGAAGACGCCTGGTACCTCACCCACCGCGACGGCCACTGCGTGTTCCTCCAGGACGACGCCCGCTGCGCCGTGCACCGCCTGCTCGGAGCTGAGGCCAAGCCCGCGTTCTGCCGCGAGTACCCACTGCTCGTGACCCGCGCCGCCGATGGCCCGGCGGTGACCGTCCGCGCCGACTGCGGCGGCCTCCATGAGACCTTCGAGACCGGCACACCTGTCGCCGATCAAGCCGAGGCTGTCGCTGCACTCCCCCGCGTGGCCCCCGCCCTCGAGTGGTCGCCCGACCACGTCCTGCTGTTGCCGGGTGTGGCGGTGGGCCCGAGCTCCTGGGTGGCCCTGGAGCCGCGGCTGCTCGCCCGCATCGCTGAAGAGACCCGCTCTCCCGAGGGACACGCCGCCACCCTGCGGGCATCACTCCAC
>JAERSX010000245.1 GCA_016845285.1 Deltaproteobacteria bacterium
GCCCCACACCGTCTCAGCGTTTGCGACGTTGCCGACGACGTCGCCGTTGCGGAGGTGGAGTGGCGCACCCCACCCGCTGATGTAGGCGCCACTGCCCAGGGAGTAGGTGGTGTTGCCGTCGCCTGCAGAGTTGCCCGACAGCACGAAGTTGGACAGCCAGCTCTCGTCGGTGACCTCCAGGTACAAGGCGCCCCCCGACAGGTCGGACTGGCTGCTCGCCGAGTTGTTGGCCCGCAGATCGAGATGATCGATGTCGGCCGAGTCGGCGAGGAGCTGCAGCGTGCCGTAGGCGAAGCCAGAGGTGTCGGTGGAGGTGGCGTTCACCGCGTTGCTGGTGCCGGCGACGTGGGACAGGGCGAGCTCTCCAACGTTCACGTGCACCAGGCCGCTGACGTAGCTGGTGTCAGAGCTGGCCGTGTACCCGAGGTTGTCGTCGATGGTCCAGTCGTCGCCGTCGAGGGAGCCAGCCTCCACAGAGATCATGCCGTTCAGGCTCATGGAGCCATTTCCGGCGAGGGCCACGTCGTTTGCCTGCAGGACGAGGCTGCTCAGGCCGAGCTCCACGTCCTCCCCGGCGAGCCGTAGGAAGCCGTCGAAGGAGCAGCTCGAGCTGTCCTCGACGGCGACCGTGCTGTCCTCGATGGACACGCCGACCAGGTCGGCCGCGCCCGTGGCCTCGTCGTTGGAGATGTCGACGAACAGGCCCTCGACCTCGATGTCGTGCTGCGCACCATCTGTCGTGAGCGAGGCGGACTGAAACACGAGGTCGGCGGCCTCGACGGTTCCATCCCAGAGGGCAATGACACCGCCATGGATGGCGTGTTCCTGGTCGGTGGCCACGGTGTCTTCTGTGGCGGTGAAGGTCGCGTCGGTGACGCTGAGACCGGAGAGGGTCACCACCACTCCCTCGGTGTGCAGCACGGCACCCGCCACCGCTGTGGCGCCCTGGAGGTCCACGCTGACGCTCGAGATCACGATGTCTTGGAGGGTGAGGCTGCCGCCGCTCTGCCAGAGTCCATGGCCCGCCAGCGTCCCGCCATCGGTCACCGTCTGATCGAGGCCCGACAGGGTCACCCCGGTGATGGTGATGTCGGTGTTGTCGCCCGTCGCGGTGATGAAGGGGTCGGAGCCGCCGAGGTCGACGATGGTGGTCTCGGCACCCTCGGCACTCGCGATGACCACATGGGCGTCGGACAGATCGAGGGCCTCGGCGTAGGTGCCGGGCTGAAGGCAGATCTGCACGCCCGAGCCGGCGGAGCTCACCGCCTCCTCGATGGTGGCGTAGGTGTCGGGCACGCTGTGATCGTCCACGGTGCCGTCGCAGTTGTTGTCGATGCCGTCGCAGGCGATCTCGGCGGCATGGGGGCTGATCTGGCTCTCGTCGTCGTCGCAGTCGGAGTCGTCGGTGACATGCTCGGAGGGCTGCTCGCAGGCGACCTCTTCGTCGTCTGGATCGCCGTAGCCGTCGTTGTCGTCGTCGTGGTACCAGGTGTCGCCGTCCACGGGGTCGTCGTCGATCTTGTCGTTGCAGTCGTTGTCGATCTCGTCGCAGATCTCGTCTGCATCGGGGTGGATGTCGGGGTCGTCGTCGTCGCAGTCGTCGTCTTCTTCGGCCTCACCCTCACCAGCGGCACAGGCCTCGATGCCCGTGCCGTCGACCCCGAAGCCGTCGCCATCGGCGTCGGTGTAGACCGTGATCAGGTCCACGGGGTCGTCGTCGATCTCACCGTTGCAGTCGTTGTCGATCTCGTCGCAGATCTCGTCTGCATCGGGGTGGATCTCTTCGTTGGTGTCGTCGCAGTCATCTTCGACGAAGAACCCGTCGCCATCGGCGTCCACTGGATCAGCAAAAGTCCCGGTGTCTTCGGCCTTGTCACCACAGGCCAGCAGGAACGGGAGCAGGAGTGAGGTGTGGCGCACAGGGCCTCCTAGCCGGGGGCTCGTTTTACCTTGTCTGCAGGCGGTTCTCGACCGTTGTCTGTCAACTCGGGGGTGCGGTTGGAGGAGGCGATGGTGTGGAAGACCATCGGTTGATGGCCACAGACGCCCAGTTTCCTGTTCGGTCTTGTCGTGTCGCTGACGGGCACGTGGCTCCTCGGTGGCCACTCGGCGCAGGGGGCGGCGACGAAGGCGGTGGTGACGAGGGCGGTGTGGTGGACACCGCCGACGAAGACGCCGCTGGCGGAGGTTCGGGCGGTGGCAGCGGCTGGCTGGTGGTGTTCGCTCTGGGGCCCGGCGCCGCCGGGGCTGGCCGATGTCTAGTCCCGAGCCGCCTCGATCTTCGCAAGCTCCTCGGTGGTGCTCAGCTCGCGCGGCCACATGGCCTGATGCTGGCTCTCGTCGGCTTCCAGACAGCCGAGGAACTGCTCGGGTGCCGCCATGATGCGCAGGAAGGACTTGATGCCGTGGCCGGCCGTCAGCCCGTCGTCGATGCGCTCGTCGAAGCTGAAGCGGAGGTTCATGACCTTGCCCACCACGATCTCGCCGTTCTCGACGACCGGCTTCTCGTGCACCTCGCCGAACATGATGAACAAGGGGCAGTTGCCCCACTCGTAGAGGTGGTGAAAGCCCGCGTCCATCTTGAGCGAGCCCAGGTTGGCCACGAAGATGCTCGTGTACATGCCGTCGCCCTCGATGAAGGAGCCGGGCAGCACACCGAAGTAGTCGAGCACCTTGAAGACGGGGACGAACGCCTGGAGTGCCGGACGGGGCAGGGCGTTGAAGAGCTGGAATTCCTTGTCGGCGTAGGTCTTCTTGCCCGATCGGTTCTCGCCGATCTTGTCGTTGACGCGGGTGGTGAACTGCTTGAAGGTCTCGCCGTCGAGCATGGGCAGCTTCACCACGGCGAGCTTGGCCTTCTTGTCGAGCTGCTTGCGCTTCATGGAGAAGGTCAGCCAGCGCTTGTCGCGCTGGTAGAGACGCTTCCCGGCCACGAAGCGGTTCATGTTGGGGTTCTCGGCCAGCGCGATGTTGCAGGCCGCCACGCCGATGTGGGTGACGTCGCAGCCCACCGCTTCCTTGGCCTTGGCCAGGTAGTCGAGCAGGGGCTCTGCGCGGACTTCCTCCTCGAAGTACACCACCGACTCCGTGCGGGTCTTCATCACGAAGAACATGAGCCGCCGATACGGGTGGGTCTTGAGGTAGGTGCCGTCCGGGCGGCTGGTCTTCAGGCCCAGCAGGGACCAGACGAGGACCACGCCGGCGAGGACGGCCAGCAGGACGATGAGCGAGGTGGGCACGGCCGGCCTCCGGGTTGGCGGCGCCCTATCACGGGCCCCTCCCGCGGGCTCCGGGCCGGCTCGTTGAGCTAGGAGGCCACGCTCAGGTGGGCCACGAGCTTGTCGAGCACGGCGTCGGTGGAGGGAAAGCCCATCTCCGTCTTCTGGGTGACGATCTGGTCGCCTACGCGCACCGAGAACTCGCCTCGCTTGCCGCTCACGAGGGAGACAGCGTGGCCGAATCGCTCGGTGATCTCAGCCGCCAGACCGGCGGCACGGGGGTGGTAGTTTCAGACCACGCAGTAGCGGATGGACACGTCTGGACGATTGGTGTCGGGCATCGAGGACCTCCGCAGGAAGCCTATCTTGACCGGCCAACCGGAGGGAGGCGAGCACATGGCATGGCAAGACGAGACCTGGGTGATCACAGGGGCCTCACGGGGGATCGGGGCCGCGCTGGCCCGGGCATTCTCGTCGCGAGGAGCGGGGCTCGTGCTCAACGGTCGCAGCGTCGAGACGCTGGAGGCTGTGGCCGCGTCCCTGGCAGGGGCGGTGCGCTGTGTGGCCGGTGACATCGGCCTGGCCGAGACCAGCCAGCGAATCGCGGCGGTCGCCGAGGGCCTGGGCGGCGCCACCGGCGTGGTGCACAACGCGGCGGTCGCTGCGCCGGGTCCACGGATCTGGGAGCTGCCGGAAGCCGATGCCCG
>JAERSX010000246.1 GCA_016845285.1 Deltaproteobacteria bacterium
TAGGTGTAGGCGTCGCTGTTTTGCTGGGCCCCGACGATCAGATCCCAGGAGCCGTCATGGTCCACATCTCCACCGCCGGAGATGCTCCAGGCATTGTCTCCCGACGCGCCGATCACGATGAGGTCGGCGTCGGCGTAGTCCAGGCTGCCGGTCTGTGGCCCATAGAAGAGGGCCACGGACCCGGCGTAGCCACTGTAGGCCCCAAGCAAGATGTCGTCGTAGCCATCGTTGTCGACGTCTTCGACATGGGCCGAGCGGTAGCCCACGTAGTTGAAGTCGGCGTCGCCCAAGATCTCCACATCGGCCAGCTCCGTGGTGCTGTCGCCGGTGATGGGGCCGTGCCAGAGGTAGGCCGCGCCGATGGTCAGGTTCTCAGTGCTGTCGTAGTGAGTGTAGGCGCCAGCCAACGTGTCGGGGACCCCATCTCCGTTGAAGTCTCCGGCGCCCACCGTGTACCCGAGCGAGTCGTTGGCTGTTCCGTCGAACCGGGCAGCGGCACCCGTCTCGACATCGATGAGCCCCGTGGGCGTGCAGGCGTCGCTGTCGCCGTCACAGTCGTTGTCGACCCAGTCGTTGCAGATCTCGAGCTCGGCCGGGCTCACGTACTCGTCGCTGTCCAGGCAGTCGTCTCCGCCGTAGTCGATGGACTCGTAGCCATCGGCGTCAGCGTCGTAGTCATCTTCGGATCCATTGCCGTCTGAATCGATGCCCTGGCAGTCCTGATCAACGCCGTCGTACCACTGCTCGAGCGACTCAGGGTTGATGTTGGCGTTGGTGTCGTCGCAGTCTGCGCCCACCGACCCGTCACGGTTCGGCAGCCCGTCGGTGACGTACCCGTCCAGATCTGCGTCGAAGTCATCTTCAGCGCCGTCACCGTTGGCATCGGGCCCGCCGCAGTCCTGATCGATGCCGTCGTAGAACGGATCGTCGGCGCCTGGGTAGACATCGCCGGGCTCGGGGTCGTCGAAGCCATTGAGGGCGGTCATGGCGTCGGGTCGGGACTCTGTGCTCTCCGCGTCCCAGCAGTCACCCTCGGCACCCTCGGGGATCTCCATGGGCCCGAAGCCGTTGTTGAGCACCGTGATCTCGTAGTCCTCTGACCAGAAGCCGTCACCGTCGGCGTCACCATCGCCGTCCACGAGGTCACAGTTGTCGTCTTCACCGTTGTAGAAGATCTCAGGGGTTTCCGTGGAGCCCGGGTAGCGGTCCGCGTCGAGGTCGTCACAGTCTTCATCGACGCTGAACCCATCGCCGTCTGCGTCGTAGTCGTCGGCTTCGTCACAGTCCGAGTCCACGCCGTCGTACCACTCGTCGAAAGCGCCGGGGTAGATGTCCGCGTCGAGATCGTCGCAGTCGCCGTCGGCACCATCGCCAGCCTCGTACCCGTCGAGGTCTTGATCAGCGTCGTTGCCGTCACAGTCCTGGTCGACACCGTCGTACCAGACCTCGGTGCCGTTGGGGTTGGCCTCGGCCTCCGAGTCGTCGCAGTCATCACCACGCCGCACGGCGCCATCAGGCTGCTCGCACGCATCGACAGGACTGTCGGGATCGCCGTAGCCGTCACCGTCGACGTCGACGTAGAAGGTCGTGGGCGCGCCGACGTCTGCGTCATCGTCGTCGCAGTCTTCGCCGATGGGCGATCCGTCGTCATCCGGGTCGAGGCGCCAGTCGACGTCCTCTTCAGGAATGAATGCGCAGCCGCCCAAGCTCCACATTATCGCGATTAGCGGCCCACTCCAGGCCAGCACTCCGGTGCGCATGAAGCCCCTCGGCAAAGGAAGCCTACGGTAGCACGGGCTCGGACGCTCAGGCTTGTCGACACGCCACGCGAAACGACCAGCTCAGAGATGCGCGAGGGGGGCGACTGCCTGGAGCTGCACGGTGCCACCAGGAGCGGTCAGCTCGAGACTACCCGCGGCCCCAGGGGTGTGGTCGACGCCCTCGACGAGGGTGTCACGGGCACTCAGCTGCACGTCCCACACGGCACCTGGCACCTGGACGGCCAGGTCACCGCTGCCCACCGCCAGGCGGGCCTGGGCGCCGGACGCCACGCTGGCCCGAACGCTGCCCTGCCCGACCTGCACATAGAGGGCGGAGGCGCCGTTCAGCTCGGCCTCGCCCACACCAAGCTGGACATCCACCTTGGTCAAGCCGCTGGTCCAGACACGACCCTCGCCGAGGTCGACACTCAAGGGCATGTCGTAGGGAAGCACCAGCTCTGTGTCCACGGCGCAGGGGATGGGTGTGGTGCAGCGCGCCTCGATGGTGAGCACGCCATCTACCAGGTCGTGGTTGAGCTCCAGGGTGCCCTCGGGGGCGCGCACGGTGCGCTCCACCCACACCTGCTCACCGCTGCGCACATCCACCGTGCCTTGGTCGACGCGCACCACGACGGCCTCGATGTGGCCGGTAGGCGTGAAGGCCTCGGTGTAGCGGACCGTGGAGCAGCCGGAGGCCATGACGACGGCGCCGAGGGCCAGGATCACGGTGGAGCGTGCCTGCTGGGTTTGGTTCATCGCTGCCTCCACCTTTCCTGACACCTGGACGCGGCAAGATGAGAAGTCATTCGAAGAGAATTGTTCCCGACCCTTATTGACGCGTCAACGGCACATCATGGTCTCAATCGAGGGGATGCGTGTCAACTACCTGTCGTCAGGCTGAGAATGTGTCCTCGCCGAGGCGGCGGACCGATTCGGGGTCGGTGGCCGACCACCCGAGGCCCCGGGCCCAGGTCCGCTGCCGGCGGGCCAGCTTCAGGGTGTCGCGGCGCGTGCGGCGGACCGCTTCTTCCAGAGAGAGCGCCCCCTGTGCATGGTCGATCATGTGCCTGTACGAGAAGGAGCGGAGCGGCTTGAGGGAGGTGTCGACGCCCTGGTCGAGGAGCCCTCGGACTTCGTCGAGGTACCCGGCCTCCAGCATCCACGCGAGGCGAAGGTCGACCTGCTCGGACAGGTCGGCGCGGTCGAGCCAGGCGACCGCGGCGTCGAGAGGCGGGCGGGCCGCACCCCGAGCGTGGAGCTCGGTCAGGGTGGAGCCAGTGAGACGGTAGACCTCGAGGGCCCGCACCACACGCACCCGGTCGTTGGGGTGCAGACGGGACGCGCTCTCGGGATCGATGGCCTCCAGGTGTGTGTGTGGGTCCGGGAGGGCTTCGATCTCTGAGCGTACGGCAGGGTCGCTTCCCGGCAGTGCTGCCAACGGCCGCACGAGGGCTTGAAGATAGAAGGGAGTGCCTCCGGCCACGATCACCCGGGGGTGGTCGGCGCAGGCCCTCGCCACCTCGGCCACGAAGTCCGACACGTCGAAAGATTCCGGCAGATCGCGCACATCGAGGCCGTAGTGGGGCACGCCCCGTCGTTCCTCCACGGTGGGCTTGGCGGTGCCGATGTCGAGACAGCGGTACACCGTCATCGCGTCGGCGCTCACCACTGCGGCATTCCAAGCCCGAGCCAATTCGAGCGACAAGGACGTCTTGCCTGCGCCAGTGGTGCCTCCGAGGATCAGGACCTTCGCCATGGCTTCAGCGAGCCCCGAAGCGACGGGCGAGCTCGGCGGCCGAGAGCCGGTAGGACAGACCCTCACGCACCGCGGCCGGCAGCTCGTCGAGGGCGCGCAGCAGCGCTCGGAGCTCGTAGGGAGAGAGCGCCTGACCGCGCTGAATGGTGCAGTGGCTCGCCAGCGCATGGGCCACACGGGCCCGCACCTCGCCCTCCTTGCCGGGCAGTGCGTCGGCCACCGAGCGGAGGAGGCCTTGGGGCTGTGCGCGCTGGAGGCCGGCGGGAAGCCTGGCGAGTGCGAGGCTGCCGCCCCCGAAGTCGGCCAGCTCGAGGCCCAACCCCTGGAGGAGATCGGTGTGGGCCACCAGGGCCGCCACGCGCTCCTCTCCGAGCTCGATGATGACCGGCTCAGCCAGGGCCGTCCCCTCACCTTCGTCCTCGGACGCCAGGAGCCTGTGGGCCGTCACGGCCCGATGGGCGAGGTGTTGGTCGATGATCACCAGGTCGCCCCCGTGTTCACAGAGGGCGAACGTGCGCGCCAGCTGCCCGATGACTCGGAGCTCCACAGGGCGAGGCGTGGTCTCCGGTGGGGGTGGAAGCTCTGCTCTGGGAAGGTCTACTCGCTCCACCCGGTCGAGGACCGAGGGGCCCGAGTGCTCCGACGGCGTGAAGGTGGGGCCCGGAGCGTCCGCCTCAGGGGGCGGCGCCAGGCCGGGGCGCGCCCGAGGTCGGACCACCGCGAAGCTGGGGGCCTCACCGAGGGCAAGCCCCACCTGATCGTGGTCGGTGCCCCCCGGGAGACGGTAGCGGGTCTCGATGGGCACATGAGACGGCCCGGGCCGTCGGGTCAGGGCCTCCCGGATGCCGTCGGCCATGCTCTGGCTGAGGTCCCGTGCGTGCCGGAAGCGAACCTCGGTCTTGGCGGGATGCACGTTTACGTCCACGTGATCGGGAGGCACACGCACCTCGAGGACCACGACCGGGAAGCGCCCCTTGGGCACCAGCCCTCGATACGCCTCCTGGACCCCGCGACGCACCACACGATCCCGAACGAAGCGGCCGTTGACGTACAGGTAGCTGCCTCCCGCTCCGCTGCTCCGGTGAACGCCTACGGGTGAGATGAGCCCGTGGACCTCGAGATCACCAGAGCGGAACTGCACGGGCAGGAGCTGTTCGCCCGTGGCCCCAAGGAGGTCCGCTGCCCGTGCCCCCAGGTCAGCCACGCTGGGTGCCCGCAGGAGCACACGGCCCTCATGGGTAAGGGTCACGTCGAGCGTGGGGCGCAGCATGGCCTGTCGTACGACCGCGTCGACGCAGTGGCCCAGCTCGGTGGGGACGGTGCGCAGGAACTTCCGTCGCACCGGCACGTTGCAGAAGATGTCGCGAAGGCTGATCTGGGTGCCCGGCGGACATCCCGCGGCCTCGAGCTTCACGAGACGGCCCCCGTCCACCTTGACCCGGGTGCCCACCTCGTCCTCAGCACGTCGCGTCAGCAGCTCGAAGCGGCCCACAGCCGCGATGCTGGGGATGGCCTCTCCGCGGAAGCCCAGGCTGCTCACGCGAAAGAGGTCGTGCTCATCCCGGATCTTCGAGGTGGCGTGACGCTCGAGGCACAGCGCGGCATCGCTTCGCTCCATGCCGTGGCCGTCGTCTACGACGCGAACCAGTGTGCGCCCTCCGCCTCGAAGGGTCACCGCGAGCTGGCGCGCCCCCGCGTCGAGGCTGTTCTCTACCAGCTCCTTGACCACGGAGGCTGGTCGCTCGACCACCTCGCCAGCCGCGATCTTGTTGACCACCCGGTCCTCGAGGACCCGGATGCGGGGGCCGCGGGTGACCGACTCACTCACCGCCGCGGGGCTCCCCGGGCTTCCGCTTTCGCCGCACCTGCAGGCGGATCGGGGTGCCCTCGAAGCCGTATGTGTCGCGAAGACGGTTCTCGAGGTAGCGACGGTAGGGCGGCTTGATGCCATCGGGAGAATTGGCCCAGACCACGAAGGTGGGGGGGCGCACCCGAGCTTGGGTCATGTACTGGATGCGGACCGGCCGGTTGTTCTTCTGCGGCGGGGGGTAGGCATCGACCGTCTGTTCGAGGAAGCGGTTCAGCGGAGAGGTGGCGATGCGCTTGTCGAACTCGGCGTAGACGCCCTCCACCTCCGGAAGGATCCGGTGCACACCCTTCCCGGTGAGGGCGCTGATGTAGAGCCGCGGCGCCCAACGAAGGTGTGGGAGGGCCTGATCGAGCTCGTCGTCGACGACCCGCACGTTGCGTTCCGGGTCTTCGCGGACCTTGTCCCACTTGTTGAGCAGGACGACGCACGCCCGACCACGGTCGGTCACGAGGGCGGCGAGGCGCGCGTCCTGGGTGGCCACCCCGGTGGTGGCATCCACCATGAGCAGGGTCACGTGACAGCGCTCGATGGCCTTGATGGCCCGGCTGACGGCGAAGCCCTCGACCTGATCGTCGATGCGGGTCTTGCGGCGCACCCCGGCGGTGTCGACCAAGCGCCAGCGCCGGCCGCCCGCCTCGAAGACCGAGTCGATGGCATCCATGGTGGTGCCCGGCATGTCGTGCACGACGTGCCGATCGCTGCCAGTGAGGAAGTTGACCAGGGTGGACTTGCCGATGTTGGGACGGCCGATGACCGCGACGCGGATCTCCCCGTCTTCGGCATCTTCGTCGAACTTGGGCGCCTCGGGGGCGACCTCTACGACCGCCTCCCAGAGCTCCCAGATGCCGCGGCCGTGCTCGGCGCTCACGGTGTGGAGGGGGTCGAAGCCCAGCGCCCAGAACTCGCCAGCTTCGTCGTCGTGCCGAGGACCGTCGCACTTGTTGACCACGAGCAGGACCGGCTTCGAGGCGGCGCCTCCCGCAAGGCTGGCGAAGCCGCGTCGGAGGATCTCGGCGGTGTGGCGGTCGGCAGGGGTGAGACCAGCCGCGCGATCGACCACGAAGAGGACGACGTCGGCCTCACGCATGGCGGCCTCCGCCTGTCGACGCACCTCCACGAAGAGGTCTCCATCGTCGAGGTGCTTCAGGTCGGGCTCGAAGCCGCCGGTGTCGATGACCGACCACACGCGGCCGTCGAACTCGGCCTCGCCGTAGTGGCGGTCGCGCGTCACGCCGGGGCGATCGTGCACGAGTGCCCGCTTCTCGCCCACCAGGCGGTTGAACAAGGTGGACTTGCCGACGTTGGGCCGCCCCACGATGGCGATGACTGGGGCCATGGCTTCTCCCTGCCCGAGGCGCAGACCCGGTCGCCTATCCGATCCCGAGCTCCCGGAGCACACGCGGATTGCGGGTCCAGTCCTTCTGAACGCTCACGTGGAGCTCGAGATGGACCTTGGCACCGAGCAGGTTCTGGATCTCTTGACGGGCGAGCGTCCCGATCCGCTTGATCATCTGGCCTCCACGCCCCACCACGATGCGCTTCTGGCCATCCCGCTCGACCAGGATGCGGGCGTAGATGGTGATGCGGCCACGGTCGTAGCCAGCACCAGGGGGCGACTCTTCGAACTTCTCCACCTCGACGGCGGTGCTGTAGGGCACCTCGCGGCTGGTGAGGCGAAAGACCTTCTCCCGAATGAGCTCCGCGACCACGAAGCGCTCCGAAGACGCGGTGATCTGGTCGGTGGGAAACAGCGGTGGGCCGGGTGGAAGCTGAGATCGCCACGCCCCCTCGACCTGGTGGACGTTGTCTCCGGTGAGCGCCGAGAGAGGTACCAGGGAGGCTGCCGGGTGGGTACCGCTGAAGGCCTCCATGATGGGGAGGATCCAGGGCTTGGGTACCGCGTCGACCTTGTTGAGGGCGATGCTGAGCGGCCGCTCGGTGGCTTGCGACAGCATGCGGCCGATGGCGTGCAGGGGCTTGTCGAAGACCGGCCCACCCTTCTCCACCCGCCGGGCGAGGGGCACGAGGTCGACGACCCAGCAGACCGCGTCCACCTCGTCGAGGGCCGCGGTCGCCACCTGGACCATGGCGCGGTTCATGGCGTCACGGGCCGAGTGGATTCCTGGGGTGTCGACCAGCACAGCCTGGAGCCCAGGGGCACTGTGGATGCCCACGATGCGGTTCCGTGTGGTCTGTGGCTTGTTCGAGGTGATGGCGAGCTTCTGACCGAGGACCTGGTTGAGCAGCGTGCTCTTGCCCGCGTTGGGGCGGCCGACCAGCGCGATGAAGCCGGAGCGAAAGTCCTCGGTCTCCGATGGACCGGTGGCTTCATCGACGACCTGCTCTTCGGGAGGAGGCGGTTCGTTGGGCGAGGAGCTCATGGTCCATGGTCTAACGAGTCCCTCTCCAGGAGGGCGGGCTCAGGCGATCTGCCGGGCGAGCCTCACCGAACCGCGGGGCACCGCCGCATCGGGTGCCAGATGAACCGCAGCGAACCCGAGCTCGGCACGCACGGCCCGAAGGTTCTCGTTGGCCACACCCTTCACCCAAGACAGGTCGGCGGGGTTGACCGCGACCACCACCCGGCTGCCGCGCGGGCGATCGGAGAGGAGCTCCAGGAGGCGGCGCTGAAACCGTCGGGCCTCCACCAGGCCACGAAGGTTCGGGTGGACCGGACCGGCCTTCACACTGCCCACGAGATCCGGCCCCACCTGGAGACCCACCCGCGCCACGGAGACCTCGGCCTCTTCGAGGCGATCGACCATTTCACTGACCGTCGACACAGCCTCGCCAAGGTTCATGGGACGCCACCGACCTTCTGCAGCCCAGGTGGCGAGCTGGCTGCCAGCGAGCGCAAGCGCGGGGAGGACCCGCACGAAGTCGGGGCGAAGATCGGGCTCGGTCCCGAGCCGGGTGGCGTCCGCGATGCCGTCGGCATGGCTCGATCCAGGCAGTCCCGGCGACAGGGTCACGCCCACACGAAAGCCGACCTTCTTCGCAGCCCGGATGACCGCGGCCGCCTCCGAGCTCCGGTAGCCTCGTTGGCAGGCCCGCAGCACAGCGGGCTCGAAGGTGAGGACGGCGAGCTCGAGGGTCTCGACTCCCGCGTCGCGCAGGCGTGGCAGGTCGTTCGGAGACAAGTCAGCGGGGGTGGTGGCCACGCGCAAGGGTCGGCCGTCCACCAGGGCGAGCAGATCGGGCCCCGGCAGTCCACCATGGAAGAAGGCCACCTCCAGACGGTCAGTGCCGCTTCGTCGACGCTCCTGATCGTAGTGGTGGATGAGCGCCTCCACCGTCTCGGGCTCGAGGGCTGCACGGGGCGGCGGGGTCGTCGCGCAGCGGTGACGCGGTCCGCCCAGATCGACAGGCACCACCAGTCGACGGATCCGCCCGCTCACAGCAGGCCCAGATGTCGCAAGGCATCGAGGGCCGCGCTGGCCTTGGCCACCTTCTTGTTGGACCCGCTCCCCTCCCCTTGGACCTTTCCCGCGACCAGGACGCGGAAGTGCCAGGTCAGGGCGTGGTCGTCACCATCTCGTCCGAGCAGCTCGTACCGCGGCACCGTGCCGCCATGCTGGGCCTGGGTCCACTCCTGCAGGTGGCTTGTGGGGTTGCGAGGGGCGTCGGACAGTCGGTCCATGTCCAACAGCTCGGGGGCGAAGATCTCAGCCACCAGCGCCCGGCAGGTGGCGAAGCCCTGGTCGAGGTAGACAGCCCCGAGGAGGGCCTCGAAGAGGTCAGCGAGGGCGCGTTCGCTGTGCTGGACGCCCTCCGTTCGGGCCCCCCGACCCACCTGAAGTGCCGGGCCCAGTCCGAGCTGGCGAGCCTTGGCAGCGAGGGTGGGGTTCTGGACCACGGTGGAGCGCAGCTGCGTCAGCCGTCCTTCCTGCGCTTGATCGAGCCGCTCGAAGAGCAACTCGCTGACGCACAGCTCCAACACCGCGTCGCCCAGGAACTCCAGGCGCTGGTTGCTCTCGCCTCCGTTCTCCCGAGCCCAGGTGGGATGGCGACAGGCGGTGCGGTAGGGCTCCTCGAGGTGAAGGAAGACCGGGTCGGCCATCGCATCGCTCACGGCAACGCCCGCTTGATCCAGCCGCCACCCACGATGACCTCTCCGTCGTAGAGCACGAGCGCCTGCCCGGGCGTGGGGGCCCGAGCTCCCTCGTCGAAGCGAACCCGGACAGCAGCCGGGAGCTGGGATGGGTCGTGCAGCTCGTTCCCCTCGAGGTCTTCGACGGTGCAAGGGTGGAGCGCCCCGCGATGTCGGAGGCGAGCGCTCAGGGTCGAGCCGACCCCTGGGGCACGAAACCAGTTCATGCCGGTGGAGACCACACCGCGCCGCTGAAGGCGGGACGCAGGGCCGACCACCACACGGCGGCTCGCGGCGTCGATGGACAAGACGTACAAGGGGTGCCTCGCCGCGATGCCCAGGCCACGACGCTGCCCGATGGTGTACCGCCAGTACCCGTCGTGACGGCCCAGCTCATTGCCGCTCTCGTCGACGATGAGGCCAGCCCCATCGGCGGCCTGGAGGGGACGGTGCTCACGCACGAAGCGGGTGTGGTCCTCATCGGGGATGAAGCAGATCTCCTGACTCTCGGGCTTGTCTGCCACACCCAGGTCGAGTCGTCGGGCATGGTCCCGCACCTCGGCCTTCTCGAGGGCTCCCAGCGGAAAGCGTGTGCGTGTCAGGGCCTCTCTGCCGACGCCAAAGAGGAAGTAGCTCTGGTCCTTGTCTCGGTCTCGGGCGGCCATCAAGCCACCGTCTGGGCCGATCCTGGCGTAGTGGCCGGTGGCGAGGGCGTCGGCCCCGAGGGCACGTGCCCGCTTCAACAACACGTTGAACTTCAGCACGCCGTTGCAGGGAATGCATGGGATGGGCGTCGCGCCAGCCAGGTAGCTGTCGGCGAAGTAGTCCATCACGGCAGACTTGAAGGGCGCGCGCAGATCCATCGCGTAGAAGGGCACACCCAGCCGATCCGCGACCCGCCGTGCGTCGAGGGCATCATCGAGCCCACAGCAGTGCTTGCTGCCTCCCGATGCCTGCTTGTCGCCGCTCGATGGGTGGGCTGGCACATCGTGCAGCTTCATGTGCACACCGATCACCTCGTGACCGGCCTCGGCGAGCAGACCAGCCACCACGGAGCTGTCCACCCCGCCACTCATGGCAACAACCACCCGCATGGTGTCTTTACGCCTCCCGTGCCCGCGCCAGGACCGACGCGAGGGCGTCGGAGGCACGCTGGATCTGACCCTGAGTGGTATCCGGCCCCAGGCTGAAGCGCACCGGTATGCCGCTCTGGCCCATGGCCCTGAGCACCGCGCTGCTGCCCGGGCTGCCCGAACTGCAGGCCGAGCCCGTCGACGCCGAGATGCCAAGCAGATCGAGGCCGATGACCACCAGGTCCCCGGGCACATCGAACCGCACGAAGAGCGTGTTGGGCAGCCGCGGCGCGCCCGCGCCAACGACATGGCCCCCCATGGAGCGGCAGGCATGCTCGAGCTCGTCACGGAGGTGGCCCACGTCCATGGGCGGCTCCTTCATGGCTGCCGCAAAGCCTGCCACCAAGGGCACGGCCACGGTTCCGGCACGGGCCCCACGCTCCTGGCCTCCTCCCTCGATCAGGGGGGGCGGCGGACGGCGGCTGACGAGGGCACCACAGCCCCTGGGTCCACCGACCTTGTGGGCGGTGAGGCTCACGTGGTCGGGCTCGATGGGCACGGGCAGCTTGCCAGGTAGCTGGGTGGCGTCGCAGTGGAACGGCACCCCAGCGGCCCGGCAACAAGCCAGCACCTCCGAGATGGGCTGGACCACGCCGGTCTCGTTGTTGGCCCCCATGACGCTCACCACCGCCACCTCGTCGCTCACCGACGACAGCAACGCCTCGAGGGCATCCACCCGGACGCGCCCCTGGCCGTCGACGGGGACCAGGTCTGTGGCCCACACGCGCACCGAGGGGTGCTCGACGGCGCTGCAGAGAACACGAGGACGGTCGGGGGTGGGGAGTCCGCGCAGCACCCAGGCATTGGCCTCGGTGGCCCCGCTGGTGAAGTGGACATCCTTGGAGGAGACCCCCAGGACATGAGCCAGCTCACCCCGAGCTCGCTCCAGGGCCGAGGCGGCGGCCTGGCCGTCGCGGTGGGCACTGCCCGGGTTCGCCCAAGCATGAGTCCAGGCCACCTCGATGGCCGCCCTCGCCCCCGCGCGCAACGGCGAGGTGGCGTTGTGGTCCAGGTAGACACGCGAGCCGGCGCCGCCGGACTCGTGGGAATGCACGACCGCTCCTAAAGCTGCGCCTGCAGGCGCTCACGCAGCAGGGTGTGGACCGCGTTGTAGTCGGGGTTGCCCTTCAGGCCTTCGGTGAGGGTGACGTCGGCCTCGAGTGCGGCCTCCATGCCCGTCTGAGAAGCACCCTCGTCGCCACAGGCACCGTGAGCCACCGCCTTCACGAGGTGCAGACCGGCGATGACCCGCTTGGCCCGGCTCTGGAGTCCGAGCCCCCGATCAGCCAGCCCTGCCGCCTCGGGCCAGTCCTGCTTGCGCAGCGCCAGCTCCGCCAGCCGCAGCAGGGCCGCTGGCTGGTTGGGGTTGAAGGCCAGGCTCTTCTCGTAGTGCTGGGCTGCCTTGCTCGGCAGGTTCAGCTTGGCGTCGAGGACGAAGCCCTTGGTCAGGTATGCATCCACCACCTGGATGGGCTCCTGGGCGTGGTAGATGATGTTGTTGTACACGTTCAGCAGGTTGTTCCAGTCGGAGCGGGCGAACAGGACGCTCGCGATACCCTGGAGGGCGCCGATGTCGTTCGGACGAAGCTCCAGCGCCTTGTTGAACCGCTTCTTGGCCTTGTCGAGACTGCCGAGCCGGTGCTCGACGGAGCCGAGGTTGGTGTAGGTCCGAGCGAGACGCTCGGGATCGCCCTGACCACCGGTGAGCTGGAGGATCTGGCGGTACACGTTCGCCGCCTTCTTCCAGGCCTCGGAGCTCATGTACAGCGGGCCGACCGCCTCGAGGCTGGGCAGGTGGCTGGGGTTCATCTTCAGCGCGCTCTCGTAGCGAAGCAGGGCCTCATCGCTCCGCTCCAGCCGCCGCAGCGCCTCCGCAAATCGGAAGAAGTACAGCGCCACCTCGATGCGGACGTCGAAGTCGTCGAGATCGCGCTCCTGCTCGCTCTCCTCCAGACGCTCGAAGACACTCACGGCACCTCCGAGATCTCCGGCGTTGAAGAGATAGTCGCCACGGAAGCGGAGAGCCTCCCCGTTCGTCGGGTCGACCTCGAGGACGCGACCGTAGATGGCTGAGGCGCCATCGCGATCGTGCAAGGTCTCCAGACGGGTCTGGGCCGCGCGAAGCAGGAGGCCCACGGCATCCGAACCTTCAGCTGCCCGGGCCTGCCGGATGAGCGCCTCGACCACGAGGTCCCAGTTGCCACGGGCGGCTTGCATGCGCTCGAAGAGCTGAGCAGCCTCGCCGTTGGGATGGTCTCCCTGACTCGCAGCGTCGAGGAAGCGAAGGGCCTCCTCTTCCTGGTGGAGGTGCTTCAGGAAGACGGCCCCGAGCTCGGCCATCAGATCGGTACGCTCGACCCCGTCGACGTGGTGGATGAGGGACTGGCCCACCTCCACGAAGCTGTTCCAGTCCTGCTGGCTCCGCGTGAGCGCGACCAGCCGGCGCATGGCCTCCGTGTCGCCGGGGGCGTTCTCGAGGACCTTGCGCCACGAGTCGGTGGCCACACCCTCGTCTTCGATGCGGCTCTCCCAGACCCGCGCGATGTCGCGCAGGGCCTCGACCTGGAGGTCCCCTTCGAGCACAGCGGCTTCCCGGGCCAGCACCCCCACGAGCGCATTCCAGTCGGACTCGTCTTCGGCGAGCTGCTTCAGTCCCGCGAGCGCCTCGGCATCTTCGGGGTGATGGTCGAGGGCGTGGAGGTAGGCCTGCCGCGCTGCGTCGCGGTCGCCGTTGTGGAGCTGAACCTCCGCGATGCGGCGCTGGTACCGGGCGGCAGCCTCCGGCTCAGCGGCATGGGTGGCCAGACCGTCCAGATACTGGATGGCCAGGCCCGTCTCACCGCGGGCACCGGCGATGCGGGCGAGGGCCTCGAGGACCTCGACATCTCCGGTGTTCTCCTCGTGGAGCTGCCGGTAGAAGTCCCAGGCCTCGTCGGTCTCGGCCAGACGCTCGGCCAAGAGCCAGCGACGCTTCGACT
>JAERSX010000247.1 GCA_016845285.1 Deltaproteobacteria bacterium
CGAGGCCGTCGAGGCCGTCGAGGCGGTGGCCGATGCCGGAGTGCTCCACCGCAAGCCCGACCCGAAGGGGAAGAAGCAGAAGGCCAATGACAAGGCGAAGGCCGCCAAGGACGCGGTAGCCGAGGGCGAGCAGAAGGCCGACAAGGAAGGCGAGCCGCGCGAGCTCTCCGAAGAGGAGATCGAAGCGGAGATCGAGAAGGCTCAGAACGGTGGTGAAGAAGAGGGCAAGGAAGAGGGAGAAGGCGAAGAAGAGGGCGAAGAAGAAGAGGGCAAGGAAGAGGAGGGTGGTGAAGAAGAGACCTCCGAGGAAGGCGGAGAAGGCGGACAAGGCGAAGGAGGAGGAGGCCCAGGACAGGGCGACGGTGGGGGTGGTGGTGCTCCGAGCAGCCCGACCACGGGCGGCGGCAGCAGCAAGCCTGTTCCCTTCAACGAGGCCCAGGGCGGCCCGGTCAAGCCCTACGTCGACGAGAAGGCGTGGCACGACCAGTGGAAGGCTGGCGGCTCCCAGACCGGTGTGGGCGCGGGCACAGGCACCGAGATGGCCCTCGAGGCCATGGCCGCGGGCGGGCTCGAAGGTGGCGCGCAGGCGTTGTCGAACATCGTGGTCGACACCCTGCTCAACAAGGCCACCAAGAACATCCCGTACGCCTCGGGCTTCATCGCCATGTTCGACATGGCCAACCAGGGTGGCCCTTGGAACTGGCTCAAGGGTCAGTTCAGCAACGAGGCCGGCACAGGCATCGCAGACACCATGGGCAAGGGCATCAGCGGCATCGCCAATGCTGAGGACTGGATCGACGTCCTCGACGGCGTGATCAACATCCTGGACAGCGTGAACAAGGTCATCGGGCTCGCCAGCACCATCTGCATGATCGTGGCTGCGGCCGGCTTCATCGCCTCCTTCATCTTTCCCGCGCTCATCCCGTTCGTGGCCTTGGCGGCCAAGTGGGGTCTGTTGCTGGGCGAGATCTCCACCCTCGTCGGCATCGGGATCACCGCCTTCAGAGCGATCTCCATGCTCGCGCGGGCCGCACAGGTGGCGAAGGGCAACGCCGATCCGGCCACTCAGATCAAGCGGGCCGAGAAGCTTCGAGCCCAGACGCAGCAATTCACCCAGGAGTACGCCACCCGGAAGATGAACTCCGCGCGGTCGAAGAAGCAGCAGAAGGCCGCCGACAAGAAGGCCGGCAAGAGCTCCGGCGGCAAGGGAGGAGGTGGCGACACCGGCAAGGCCAAGTCCGGCGTCACCCAGAAGAAGACCCGCAAGGAGAAGGTGCTGGGCGCGCTGAGTACGGCCAGCAAGGCGGTCACCGGCGGCGATGTCGTGAAGCAGACCAAGACCGTGGGCGCTCACGCCGAGCACACAAAGCTGGCGACGAAGACGGTGCTGGGCAAGGGTCCCGAGGGTGAGTCCAAGGGAGAGCGCGGGCAGCGTCAGATGTCGGAGCTCCAGGCCCACGACACGGCCATGAACGAGAAGCACAAGGACATCGGCTACCACTCGAAGTCCGTGAGCGACAACAGCAAGAAGCGGGCCGACAACCACTTCGCCAAGCAGGTCTCCGAGACCAAGATGCAGCAGGCCCAGGCCAAGCACGAGGCCGCGAAGGTGAAGTACGCCGAGGCCAAGTCTCGGCTCGACACCAAGCAGAAGGACCTGGATACAGCAGCGGCCGCTGAGCGCAAGGCACGCGCACGCTACGAGCGGGCCAAGCACATGCGAGAGCTCACCAACAAGGGGCACGCCAAGGGCATCGGTGAGTCCAAGGCCGTGGCGGCCGCCAGGCAAGAGGTCGCCAACAAGTCAGCCGCGCGGCATGCCAAGGCCAAGGTGGCCCTCGAGGGACAGGAGCAGCTGCTCAAGGCCCAGCGGGACCAGCTCGCGCGGCAGAAGGCTGAGATCGACGCCAACCCGAACTCCACCGACGCTGATCGGCAGGACTTCGATCGCCGCCGCATGGCCGTCAACGAGGCGGACATGGCGCTCCACTCGACCCGCCATGAGGTGGAGTCCCTCAAGATCAAGGCCGACCACGATCGGAACATGGTCGCCATCCAGCAGACCCACACCGAGGCACTGCAGCAGCCTGGTCGTGAGGCGGCCGCGGAGCTCGACGACGCCACCACGGGCCTTCACCAGGCGCAGAAGAACAAGGCCGCAGCGAAGGACGAACGCGACATCGCTGCCACCGGCAAGACCCAGAAGGACCAGGACTCGGACAGTGACACGCCGGGTACGCACGACAACGCCCAGTCCCAGATGGAGGCCGCCCAGAAGGCCTGGTCCGGCCGCAAGAAGGCAGAGGACACCCACAAGGCAAACGAAGAGAACGCCAGCGGTCTCCAGCGCATCCGCGACTCGGCGACGGCCACCAAGGAGGCTGCCTCAGACACCCGCAAGGGCTTCAAGTCTGGCAACCGAAGCGAGAACCTCGACGGCTCGGACGTGCCCGCCGACGGCTATGGCCACCAGGGCACGGGCGGCGTCACGGGCGCCGGCGTGGACCCTGCCAAGGGGTTGATGCAGAAGGCGGCGGACGCCACCGGTGTGTCCGTGGTCACCAACGCCGTGGGCGCTGCGAAGGAGTCGGCCCTCGACTTCGCCGACGTGTCGGCAGACCCGGCCAAGGACAAGGACGCGGCCGCTGCCAAGGCGAAGTTCATCGAGGACTCCAAGGCGCGCATGGACGAGAGCTTCTCGTCGATGACGGGCGATCTGACCTCGCCGCCTACCGCCCAGGAGGCGTTGCTGGACGAACAGGCAGGCATCTACGACGCGCGTGTCGCCGAGGTCGATCGCCTCAACGAGCAGCTCCAGGAGCTCCAGGAGCTCCAGGCCGAGAA
>JAERSX010000248.1 GCA_016845285.1 Deltaproteobacteria bacterium
CGCTGTGCCTGTGGCTCCTGCTGGGTGCAGGCGCCTCGGCCGCCGTGCCCGAGCCCGAGGACTGGACCGCCGTGGGCCAGCAGACCGCCGAGAGGCTGAGCCGCTACCTGCAGGTCGACACCGTCAATCCCCCCGGACGAGAGCTCGCCGGAGCGGAGTTCCTCGCCGCAGAGCTGGCAGCCGCGGGCATCGCCAGCGAGATCCACCTCTCGGCCCCCGAGCGCGGCAACCTCGTCGCCCGCCTGCCCTCGTCGGGCGAGGGCGGGCCCCCCATCTGCCTGCTGAGCCACATCGACGTGGTGCCCTCGGAGCGAGCGGGCTGGCCCGATGAGCACGCACCCCTGAGCGGCGACATCGACGCCGACGGCGTGGTCTGGGGCCGAGGGGCGCTGGACATGAAGGGCATGACCGCCATCCAGCTCCAGGCGATGCTCGAGCTGCACTCCCGCCGGCTCCCCCTGAAGCGCGATCTCATCCTGCTGGCGGTGGCCGATGAGGAGGTCGACAACACGGGGGTGAAGTGGGTGATCGACAACCTCTGGGACGAGCTCGCCTGTGGCCATGTCATCAACGAAGGCGGCATGGGGCTGGTCGATCTCTTCTTCGAGGGGCAGACCGTCTACCCCATCAGCGTGGGCGAGAAGGGCGTGCTCTGGCTGCGCATGATCGCCTCGGCCGAGCCCGGTCACGGCTCCACCCCGGTGCCCGATCGCAGCCCGCAGATCCTCCTCGAGGCCATGGAGCGCATCGCAGCGCGGCCCTCCGAGCCGGTCTACCACCCGGCCCTCCTCGAGCTCCTGGCCGCCGCCGGCGTGGCCCAGGGGGGCTTCTCGGGCACCGTGCTGCAGCGCCCCAGGCTCATCCAGATGCTGCTGCAGGGGCGGCTCATGTCCGATCCCCTCACCCGCGCGGCCATCACCGACACCGTCAACCTCACGGGCTTCGGCGGCGCCCTGTCGCCCAATGTGGTGCCTGGCGAGTCCTGGGCCAACCTGGACATCCGGCTCCAGCCGGGCACAGACCCCCAGGAGATCCGCGCAGAGCTGGAGGCACTGGTGGCCGATCTGCCCGTGCGCTTCGAGGTGTTGAGCGAAGAGCCCGCAGCCGTCAGCCCCTGGGCGGACGACCCGCTGTACGAGGCGCTGGCGACGCGCCTGGTGGAAGAGGACCCGAACGCGGTCACGGGACCAGCCATCAGCGTAGGCTTCACCGACAGCATCTACCTTCGGCAGATCCCGAACGACCCGCCGCATGCCTACGGCATGGTTCCCTTTGCTCTGACGAAGGAGCAGATCTTGACCATGCACGGCAACGGGGAGCACGTGAGCACCGCCAACCTCGAGCAGGGTGTGCGGGTGCTCTACCGAGCCTTGGCCGACGTGGCGGCCGATCCCGAGGGCACGTGGACGGCACCGCCGGCGCCGCAGATCTCGCTTCCGCAGGCCGAGGTCGAGAGCGAGACCGAGGCCGAGGCCGAGACCGAAGCCGACACCGAGACCGAGACCGAGTGACCGAGGAGGTGGTCGGTGTCGTGGTTGGGCCTACACTGAGGCGGTGAACCACCTCCGTCTCATGACCTGGAACGTGCGCTACTTCTCGCACGGACTCAAGGGGCTGCGGTCCACGCCGGGGTGGATGAAGCGTCTGGCCCGGGCCATCTGCGATCGGGACGATCCCCCCGACATCATCGCGCTGCAAGAGGTGGAGACCCGTTCGCTGCGGGGTGGCCTGCACGCCTCGCCTCAGCTCGATCGCTTCGCCCTGCTGCTCCACGAGGGCTTCGCCGAGCGGGGCCACAAGCGCCACTACCAGACGCTCTACTACCCGGCCCACCGCTACAGCCTCCCCGGCCTGCCCGACCTCTACACCACGGGTCTGGCCACCCTGGTGCGAGACGAGCTGCACATCGAGGCCCACAACGCCGAGGAGCCCCACGACATCACCCACGTGCGCCTGCCAGCCTTCAAGCGCTGGAAGCAGCGGCGCATCGCCGCTCACGTGCGCGTGGGCCTGCCCTGCGCCCACGCCTCCATCGACCTCTTCAACACCCACCTCAGCCTTCCTGCTTTCTTCGAGGTGGGGCCACACCGTGTGCCCAGCCACATGGGCCACGGCAGCAACCAGGTGGCCGAGATGTCCCGTCTGCTCGAAGCCATCGCCGAGTGTCGCGGTGCAGGACCAGCGGTGGTGGTGGGCGACTTCAACAGCTGGCCCTGCTCACCCGCCTGGACCACGCTGACCGAGGCCGGCTTCGTCGACGCCTTCGCCGACCACCACCACCACGACGCAGAGATCCTCGACAACCTCGGCACCGCCGCCTTCGGGCCCCGCAAGATGCACATCGACCACATCTTCAGCACGCCCGATCTGAGCTGGCAGAACTTCGAGGATCACGCCGTGGATCGCGGGCCCTTCGCAGGGCTGTCGGACCACGCGCCGAAGGTGGGGATCCTGCACCTCGGCTGAGGCTGCGACGACGCCGGACCCTCAGCCCCCCGTCCATGTGAGCAGCCGCAGGCGACAAGCATCGGTGCCGCAGCCTTCGTCCACCCCGAGGACTTCGTCCCAGCGGCCCGAGAGCTGGGTGACCGTCGGGCCACCCCTGCCACCCACGACGAGCCAGCGAACCTGTTCCGGGTTCCGCCCGAGCATGAGCTCGCTGCACTTGCCCTGGGGAGCGTGGAGCCGAGCCTGTTGCACGGCGGGGATCGGCCCGGTGTGGACACGCGGGAACCAGGCCCGCCCTACGAACCGAGCGGTGCAGTCGACCAGGCTCTCCTCTTCGTCGAGGGCCGCGCCCGCAGCCTCGACCAGTGGAGCAAGCTGGGCAAAGTGACCCGGGTCCTCGTCCTTGGGCACCACGTGGGGCCCCTGCGCGGAGATGCTCGCAGCGGTCACCGCCGCCACCCACACCGATCCGCCGAACATACGGCCCCGTCGGGCTGCCCACGCCGCGAGACGTCCCGCTCCGAGCATCGAGGCCAACACCAGGGGGAGCCCGAGGAGGAGGGCGTAGCGCAAGGTGAGCGGGGCGCTGCCGAGCACGATGGCCAGGGCACACAAGGGCGCCACCAACAGCCCGAGCGGCACCAGGTCGGCACGTCGTCGAGGCACGAGCCCCACGACCGCCAGCACACCGGCCAGCCACGGCGCCACGGGGAGAGCGGTGGCGAGCTGAGGCAGGTTGAGACGCGCCAGGGAGACCCGGCAACCGAGCGCGAGCTCGCCCGCGGCCAGGGCGTCGACGCAGCCCCCATCCAGCACAGACCTCGCCCTCAGCACGTCGTGGGCCTGGGTCCGCTGGAAGGCCACCTGCTCGCTGATGGTCATGTCGCCGGCGAACAGGCCCTGCGCCAGAC
>JAERSX010000249.1 GCA_016845285.1 Deltaproteobacteria bacterium
ACAACGATGTCGACGGGCTCACCGACTGCGAGGACATCGAGGACTGCGGAGGCACGGCCACCTGCCCGGTCACCCGCCAGATCACACTGAACTCCGGCAACATGTTCGCCTACGGGTTCGACTACTACGGGCGACAGTACATGGTGCTCGTCGGCTACAGCTTGTCGGGAACCGTCGGCACCTTCGACTCGTCGGCCAGCTCCTGGAAGAGCTGCGCGTGGTCTGTCGGCAGCGCCTACGACTACACAGCCACGGCTGGCGGCTCCATCTGGGGCACCCACACCTTCAACCTCCGCCGCGACACCACGAGCGTGACCGGGAGCTGCGACTACACCCGAGCCCGCAGCTTCCTGCCGGGCAGTGTGTTCGTTCAGGCCAACACCACCCCGCGGGTGGCACGCTTCCCCACCACCACCGCCTTCGGCCAGGTGAACCCCACCTGGTACAGCGCCAGCCGGACCTACTCCTACAACGGCATCTACCAGTACTGGCTCATGTACGGCGGGCTGGGAAGCCAGGTGCTGTGGGACTGAGCCCCAGCGACGACACGGACTGTGGGAAGGCAGCGTAGATACGGACCAAGTCAGGGCAACTTCATGAAAACGCGACACATTCTCCCGATGGCGGCCATCCTCATGGGGACGGACACCTGCGAGCCTCAGCTTCCCGAGTCCGACCCGGTCATCTCGACAGATCCGGCTGCGGTCGCGGCGCTTCGGGAGGGGCACGCGGACTTCATGGTGGTCCTCACTGCCATGGAGTCCGAGGCGCCCATTTCGCTCCTGCCCGGGAGCCCCTACTTCGAGCCGCTGACCCGGGTCGACACCGCCATCCCGGCGATCTCCGCCATCAGCGCCGCCCAGATCCTGTACCACGACGAGTCGCGCCCGGAGTGTGCGAGCAACGACTCCGGCTCCCTCCTCTTCAAACTGGACGTGACGACACGTGCCCGGCGCCTCCAGCGTCCGCGCAGCCATCAGCTCGAGGTCGTCTTCTGCACGACGAACGTCGATGAGGCAGACGCGCTGGTGTCCTCGCACCTCCGTGGAGAGCTCGAGCTGGAGATGGACGGGGCGGTCCTGAGCCGGCTCTTCAAGGAGAGCACGAGTCGGATCATGTCCGACATGCACGCCTACATCGACGACTTCGAGAAGCAGCAGCATCGCCTCCTGGGGGCCCGCTTGGGCTGCCCGGACAGGACCCTGTACGACCACGACAAGGGTCTGAAGTGGGACAGCCAGGTCGGGGAGCACTGGTGCCTCCGCGACGGGGTGCGGCACGGGCCCTACATCAAGGGCGATCTGAGCCCCCTGCTGGATGGCGTCCGCCTCGTCGAGGGCCACTTCGACAGCGGCATGCGCGACGGCCACTGGATCTCTCGGGACGAGGGCGGCACGGTCACCGACGAGAGCCATTGGTCGCGAGGGCAGCAGCAGCCCTTGCCCGTCACCCCCTGACCCGAGGGGAGGTCGGTGGCCGACGCCAGGCACCGACGGCGATCACCCCGTTCTGCAGGACCGCTGCGCCATACCGGTCTGTCCCGTAGAGGCACGGAAGCGCCTCACCGACCTTGCACAGGGCCGTGAACGGCTGCCCCTCCGGGTAGAGGTGCACGCTGCTTCCGTCGTCGAGGTCCAGGCGGACGCGCATGCCCTGCGCCCCCCGGGCTCCCCGCCAGGTGTCCTCGACCACACCCGTGACCACCGGATGGTCGCGGACGAGCGTGCGCAGGACCTTGAGGTGGGAGGCAAAGTACAGGCCGAGCAGACCCCCGATCACCCCGCCACAGCAGAGGAAGATGGGGAGCACAAGGAGCAGGTTGGACAGCTGCCCGGGCTCGGACGGCGGCAGCACCAAGAACAGGGGCCCGGCGGTCGCCAGTGCCGCTGCGCTGCCCATCAGCCACCGTCGCATGCGCTGGTACAGGTGCGCCGAGACGGCTTGGACGATCCGCTTCCCCCGAGGGGGCGGGCTCTGGAGCATCTGACGGATCTTGGGGGATGTCGGTGCCTCGAGGCCCGTGTGCTCTGCCATGGCGCCAATCTCCTCGTGGCCTCCGACCCCGGGTATGACGGCGCGTTCGGCCGTCAAGGCCCGTCCAATGACCCGGAGACAGACAATGTTGGAGGCGACTGCACTCACGTGCCCTGCAGGCCTGCGCGAAGTCGTGATGCTGGGCGGCTCGGCAGGCGACGGCATCTCGCTCATCTACGACGTCTACGAGCTGGGATGTCGATGAGTCCTTCACGGCGGACGGCGGCGCGGACTTCGACAGGTGCAGCCCCTACGATCCTGCGTTCTGTGAGAGCGAGCTCACGCTCCTGCCGGCCGAGTGCATGGTGGTGACCGAGGCGGCCAGCCGTTGAGGCCGCAGGGGCGATCCGGCGCCGGGTACACCCCTGAGCACCCGCGAGGTCGGTGTGGCTACTCGTCGACCAGAAACCGGCTGTAGTCCTCCGGCATGCCGTCGAGGTCCAAGGGATTGACCACGCGGTATCCCTCGACGATGGCGTACGGAGGCGGATCATCGTCGCTGTCGCCCGCTTCGCCCATGAAGGCTTCGAGGTCTCTCAGCGCTTGCTCGAGCCGGGGTGCGTTCTGCGCGTGGACCCGCGGCTGGGGCTTGCCCAGCAGGGTGTGGCGCATCCAGACATCGGTCCACGTGGACACCCAGAGTGAGCACGGGTCCACCCCGATGAACAGCGCGGGGTGGGGCAGGTGGTGCGCTCCGCCGTGCCCGTCATGGACGAGGGTCGTTCCGTAGACGCGCATGTCGAGGGGCAGGTCGCCTCCCCGAGCCTGGCTTGTCTCCCGCACGAGAGCGCTCGCCCTGCGTTGCTCCGAGATCTCGACGGTCAGGCTGGGAAGCTCTGGAGCGATCACGAAGCCTCCCTCTCTTCGACGGCGCCAGTGTTGGAGCACCACGCGCCGAGGCGCGAGCAGTTCGTGCCGCTGCAAGACGTCGAGG
>JAERSX010000250.1 GCA_016845285.1 Deltaproteobacteria bacterium
GTCAACGGCAAGGAGCTCGTGCACCGTCGCAGCGAGAGCCTTCCCTCCATCGAGTACAGCAAGGGCGACGAGATCTACGTGAAGCTGACGGCGAGCGACGGCGTGAACACCGAAGCGATGGAGACCCAGCCGGTCACCGTCGCCAACGCCCCCCCCACCTTGCTCACCGACCCGGGTCGCTTGCGTAAGGTCGACGGCTTCCGCATCAAGGCCACCGATCCCGACGGCGACCCGCTCACGTGGTCACTGAAGGGCGCGCCCGCGGGCATGTCCATCGGCGCGAGCTCCGGCGAGCTGTCCTACGCCGGGAGCGAGGATGAGCCCGGCGGCGCCTACCAGATCACCATCACCGGCGACGACGGCGACGGGGGCAAGGTGGAGTGGCGCTTCGGCATCGAGGTGAGCGCCGGCAGCGGAGCCGCCAAGAAGAGCACCGACGACTCAGAGTAGGCCGGGTCTGCGGCGTCGGACAGCAACCTCCAGCTCGCCCAGGAGCTGGGGAATGGGGGCGGTCCCGTCGAGCTCCAGGTCCACATCGGCGCGGCTCGGCTCCACGAAGCCCTCGTGGCCAGGTCGCACCGTGGCCAGGTACTGGTCGAGCACACCATCGACGTCGCGACCTCGCTCGACCACGTCTCGACGGAGCCGACGCACGAGGCGCAGGTCGGACGGAGCGTGGACGTAGGCGGTGAGGTCGGCCAGCGCTCGGAGCTCAGGGTGATGGAGCACCAGGATGCCCTCGACGAGCACGATGGGCGCCGGCTCCACACGCTCGGTGTGGGACTGCCGGGTGTGTGTGGCGAAGTGGTAGATCGGCAGCTCGGCAGCCTGACCCGCCCTCAGCGCACGCACGTGCTCCACGAGCAGCCCGGTGTCGAGGGAGTCGGGGTGGTCGTAGTCGTGGCCGACCGGCTGAGCGACGTCACGGTAGTAGCGGTCGTGGCTGATCCGCAGGCAGGGGTGGGAGTCCGAAAACGCCGCCGCAATGGTGGTCTTCCCGCTGGCGGTGCCCCCTCCCAGCACGACCACGAAGGGGGCCGGCCGAGCCCCGCTCACGGGAGGACCTTGCCGGCCACGCGCACATCTCCGGACAGGCGGGCACCCGGACGCAGGTCGAGGACGCCCGCGTCGAGCTTGCCGGCGACCTCGCCACCCTCGTGAATGACCAGTCGCTCCCGCACCCGGAGGATGCCCTCGACCTTGCCCCAGACCACGGCCCGGGCCACGTCTGCGGCCCCCTCGACCAAGCCCGCGGGCCCGACCTCGAGGAGGTCCTCGGTGTAGACACGACCACGGAAGTGACCGTCGACCCGCACGCGCCCCTCGAAGGAGAGGTCTCCCTCGTAGAAGGCACCAGGGCCCATGAGTGCGGAAAGGGGCGCGTCGTTGGCGGTGCTCATGGAGCCGGCCTAGCGCGCCTGCGGCACCCGCTCAACGATCCGCCCTCAGCGATCGAGCTTGCCCACCAAGCGCTCGAGCTCTTCGGCCGAGAAGTAGTCGATGACGATGCGGCCCTTGCTGCCGCGGGCATTGGCCTCGATCTTCACGCGAGTGCCGAGGCTTCGGGTCAGCCGCTCGTCGAGCACCGGGTAGCTGGGACGGGTGTTCCGCTGCCGCTTGGTGCCCTTGGTCATGGTCTGGACCAGCCGCTCGGTGGCGCGCACGCTGAGGTCGCGCGTGACCACCTCGCGCAGAGCCTTGCGGATGAGGGCGTCTTCGGGAAGCGCCAGCAGGGCCTTGGCATGACCGGCCGAGATGCGCCCCTGGCGGAGCTCTCTCAAGGCGAAGTCGGGCAGCTTGAGCAGCCGGATGCTGTTGGCGATGGTCGCCCGGTCCTTGCCGACGCGGCGGGCCACCTCGGCCTGTGTCAGACCGAACTCACCCACGAGGCGGCTGTAGGCCTCGGCGGACTCGATGGGATCGAGGTCTTCGCGCTGGATGTTCTCGACCAGCGCCAGCTCGAGCTGCTCCCGGGTCGACAGGTGCTCGCGTACCCAGCAGGGCACCTCTTCGAGCCCTGCGAGGCCGGCGGCGCGCAGGCGGCGCTCTCCGGCCACCAGCACGAAGTCGCGCCCGTTGTCGTGCTTGCGCACCAGGATGGGCGTGATGACCCCATGGGCCCGGATGGACTCGGCGAGCTGCTCCAGGGCGACCCCGCTGAAGACCATGCGGGGCTGCTCGGGGTTGGGCTGGATGCGGTCCAGCGGTAGCTGACGCAAGGCGTCGCGCTGGGAGGTGGGTGCATCCTCTTCGAAGATGTCGTCGGGAATGAGGGCCGCGAGGCCCCGGCCGAGGCGGCGGCTCATCGCTTCCCTCCTGCTGCGCTGCGGTGCCCAGGCACCTTGAGCCCGCTGGGGGCTGCGATGACGCCGTCGCGCTCGAGCACCTCGGTGGCGAGCTTGCGGTAGGCGACCGCGCCCCGGGCGTAGGGGTCGTAGGCGTGGATGGGCTGTCCGAAGCTGGGCGCCTCGCTCAGCCGTACGTTTCGGGGGATGACCGTCTCGAAGACCTCGTCGCCGAAGACATCACGCACCTGCGTGGCCACGTCGCGGCAGAGGTTGGTGCGGTAGTCGACCATGGTCAGCAGGATGCCGGCTCGCTCGAGGCGGGGGTTGAGTCCCTTGCGCACCTGGTTCACGGTGCGGAGGAGCTCGGTCAGCCCCTCCATGGCGTAGTACTCCGCCTGGAGCGGGATGAACACTCCATCGGCAGCGGCCAGGGCGTTGACCGTCAGCAGGTTGAGCGCTGGCGGGCAGTCGATGATGACGTAGTCATAGTCACGGGCCTGCTCGCGGAGCAGACGCTTGAGGCGAAACTCGCGATGGTCGGCATCGACCAGCTCCACCTCCAGGCCCACCAGCTCCTTGGTGGCGGGGCACAGATGCAAGCCATCCACACACGTGGGCACCAGCAC
>JAERSX010000251.1 GCA_016845285.1 Deltaproteobacteria bacterium
ACGGTGGATTGCACTACTACTCCGCCGAGGTCTCGGCTAAGATCTTCGTAGCTGGCCGCTCTGGCTGAGCATGGAGGACCCGCGATGCGCACGTTGCTTCCCGTCGAGCACCATCGCCGTGGCTCCACACAGAGCGAGTACGCCCTCCTCATCGGCTTGGTCAGCGTGGGCACCATGATCGCCCTCACCGCCTTCTCCGACGCAGCCAGCGACCTCTGGCTCTTCGTGAGCACGGTCATCCTCGACGCCATCTGAGCTTCGTCGGCGCCCGACGCTCAGGGTGCCCCCAGAACGTCGATCAGGGCCTGTGCCAGGGCGAGCGCGGCTGCGTCTCGTGTGCCCGCTTCCTGCCAGCGCGCCCACTCCTCGGGGTGCCAGGCGTGGTGGGTCTCGAAGATCACCGACGGCATGGTCGGACGTC
The DNA here is from genome assembly GCA_016845285.1 of Deltaproteobacteria bacterium. Taxonomy (GTDB): domain Bacteria; phylum Myxococcota_A; class UBA796; order UBA796; family UBA2385; genus BH17. The sequence goes on from JAERSX010000251.1 coordinate 422, forward strand.
GCAGCATGAAGAGACCGCGGCGGTCGATGAAGACGCCAGCGGACGTGTCGGCGTCGTAGGCATCGCCGTAGTCGGCGCCATCGTAGGCTGGAAGGCCCAGCCCGCTCATGCGTGCGGCCACCGCCCGCGCGAGGGCCCTGCGGGGGGCGACGACTCCCTCGGTCCCCTCGTCGCTGAAGAGCACCGAGAAGCCTGGCTCGGCGGCGTTCTGCGGGCAGCTGCCTCGTCCTTCGACCTCCGTCTGGGTGCCGGCCCCTCGGCTGTCGGCGTGCAGGCTGACCAGCGCCTCGGCACCCCAGGCCGCCGCGGCATCGATGCGTGCGCGGTACTCGGCGCCTGCATCCTCGTCCCGCAGGTCCATGACCTCGAAGTGGCCCGTGGCCAGGAGGGCATCGCGAAAGTGCGTGCCCAGGGCCCGGGTGAAGTCCTCCTCGTTGGTGCAGTCCGCGCTCTCGAGCCCAGAATTTCCGGTGTTTCCGTGCCCGGGGTCGAGGGCCACCCGCCGCACTCCGAAGTCTTCGGGCACCGCCAGGGCTGTGGTGGTGAGGGTCGCGTCGGCGTCAGGCCAGGTGGGCGAGGCGAGGGCGAGGGGCACGAGGAGGGGCAGCAGCATGGTGATCCCGGGTCGACGGTCGTGGAGACCTTCACCCGCTGCGGGGGTTCCGTGAAGGTTGCTGGTGACAGGCCGTGACCAGCTGCTGGGAACCTTGAGCCGCGCAGAGGCTCCGTGCGGGCAGATGGTAGGCCCCACGCGATACACGGCGTGCCAGGACCACCGTCCCCTTCTGTGGAGGTCCGAAATGCTCCCGACACTCGTCCTTGCGCTCGCCGGCACCCTGCTCGGCTGTGGCCCGAAGGAACCCCCTCCCGAGCCCGTGACGGTGGAGCCCAGCGCTGCGCCGATCCTGCCCTCACCGACCTCGACCAGCTACGCCTTGGGCGAGACCCGGCCCCGCGACCCCCTCGTGGCGGAGGTCGTGGGCGACCGCTTGCCCTGGCGGGAGTCGCTGGCAGGGGCGGCCACGGCGCTGGTCCTCGATGGGGGGCCGCCGTACAGCCTTGAGTCCGCGCGGTGGGCTGCAGTGCGCGCGGGGTACCCCCACCCGGTCGTCACCATCCTGGTGGGTGACGAGACCAAGGGCACCTTTCCAGACGAGCTCCCCGGTGCCATCGCCAGCCAGTTTGGGCCGGGTGACCACGTGGGTGTGGTGCGCGGACGCGTCGACGAGGTGGACCGCTGGGTGGTGCTCGTCGGAGACCCTCTTGTCTCCGATGCATCCGCGTTGGCCTCCTTCCCCCGAGAGCTGGCGGAGGGAGCCGCGTTGACCATTCCCCTGACTGGCGCGAGCTGGCAGCTGGTGTCGCCCACGGGTGCCATCCGGAGTGGCGCCGGACCCACCACCGGAAGCCTCGACGAGGGAGGAGAGTGGTGGTTCGAGCTCTTCACCGGAGAGAAGCGCGTCCTGGCCCTGCCACTCTTCGTCGGCATGCCGAGCCCGGAAGAGCCGCTGCTCGCGCTGCCCGGGGTTCCACCGTCCAGCGAGCAGGAGGTGCTCGACCAGGCCTTCGAGGCCCTCACGCAGCTTCGCGCTGACTTCGAGCTGGCTCCACTGGAGCTGGACGCCACCCTCGGCACTCTGGCCAAGCAGCCTCTCGACACCCAGGTCGCTGGCACCTGGGACGGGGTGGCTGGCGCCGCTCGTCTCGAGGCTGCCGGCTTCGTCAACGGCGCCGGGCAGGTGGCTTGCACGGGCGAGACGACCCTCTACTGCCTGGACACGCTCGTCACCCAAGGTCCGATGCGTGCCGCGCTGCTCGACCCGCGCATGCGGGTGATGGGTGCAGCTGCACGGCTCGTCGACGGTCGTGTTCACCTCGTCGTCAACCTGGCTGCCGAGTGAGGTTGGCCGCCCTGCGTCTGGTCGCATGTCTCACGCTAGCGGGCTGTGGCCCGAAGGCGGCGCCCTCCGACGCGAGGCAGACCCGTCCTCCCCAGGTGCGCTTTCGACCCATCTCGCCGCCCACCGCCAACGCCGAGCTGCTCGTGGGCTCCGTGCCGGGTGGGCAGTGGGATGCAGGTCTGGCGACCGCCTGCACCGAGCTGTTGAGCATGGCCATGGAGCGCACAGCCAGCCTCGACCCGGGCTCCACCTCCCTCGCGGCGGCCCGCGCAGGCTTCCCGGGCCAGGCCCGATTCGCACGGGTGCTCAACGGCGGAGCCTTTCCCATCGACCTCGTCGACGCCATCGTCACCACGGCGGCCGCCCCTGTCGTCGACCTGGGCATGGCGGTGCGGACCTACGGCGACGGTACGGCGCTGTGGGTGATCGGCTGGGCTCCCCACCTGGCCGAGGTCGATCCGCTGCCCCGCGACCTCGAGCTGGACGACACGGTGGCCGTTCACGTCGAGCTCCCCGACACCTTCACCGATGCCCGCCTCTATGTCGCGCCGCCCGACCGCATCGTGCAGGAGCTCTCGCTGACACCTGGAGTGAACCGTTGGGTGGACCTCTTCCAGACGCCGGGCCCCTACCGGGTGGAGGTGGTGGGAGCCGACGCGAAGGCGGGGCAGGTGGTGTTGCTGTTCAGCCTCTTCGTGGGCGAGCCGCCGCCATCGCTCTCGCCGCTGACCGGGCTCTCGGGCCCCACGCCAGATCCTCGGGCCGCTGAGGAGCTCCTCTACGAACGGCTCGACACGCTGCGGGCCGACCACGGGCTCCGGCCCGTCACCCGCTTCCCACTCTTCGAGGGAGTGTCGCGTGAGCACAGCGCACTGATGGCTGCCCGCGGCGTGGTGGCACACACCCTGCCCGGGCTCACCGAGGGAGTCGCGGACCAGGCCGAAGCCATCGCCCATCCCCGTGCCGAGCACTTCGAGAGCGTGGCGGCCGCGCGCTCCGCCGAAGACGCCCTGGCCGTGGTCCTGGACTCCCCAGGCCACCGCAGCATGCTGCTCTGCGACACCTGCACGCATGTCGCCATCGGTGCCGCCCTCGAGCCCGTGCTCGATCGGCCACCCCGGCTCTTCGTGACCTGGGAGCTCCTCCGCTTCCCTCAGGGCGAGCCACAGCTCATACACGACTGGCACAAGTAGTTGTGGTCGAGGCAGCGGCCCTCATCGGGGTATAGCTAGCCCAATGCGTGTGCTGTTGATCCAGGCCTTCACCGCCCTCGACATGGAGCTGGTGTACCCGATCGGCCTGTCCTATCTGGCCGCTCACCTCGATGATCATGAGGTCGACATCTTCGATCTCAACCTGCACCGCGATCGCCCTTTCGAGATGTTGGAGGCGGCGCTCCGAGGCTTTCGGCCCGATGTGGTGGGCATCTCGCTGCGAAACATGAAGGTCGGCATGCCCGATCGCTACACCGACGACTTCCAGCCACAGCAGGACACCATCGACAAGATCAAGGAGGTCTGCCCGGGCATCAAGGTCATCGCGGGCGGCACGGCCTTCAGCCTCTACGCCGAGGCCATGATGAAGCGTGTGCCAGGCATCGATCTCGGCGTCTGGGGCGAGGCCGAGCATCGGTTTCCCCAGCTTCTCGAAAATCTCGAAGAGCCCGAGAAGATCGCTGGCATCTACCACCGCGTGGGCGACGAGATCTGCTACAGCGGTGCCCCGCCTCCGGTCGACTTTCGCGCGCTGCGTCCCCCCCGGAGGGCTCTGGTCCCCCACGCCCCGTACGCAGCCTCCAGCTTCGTGAGCGTGGGTGTGCAGTCCAAGCGTGGCTGCGCCCTCCGCTGCGTCCACTGCTCTGACACCTTCCTGCTGGGCCACCAGGTCCGCATGCGGTCGGCGCGGCAGGTGGTCGACGAGATGCAGGAGATCGTCGAGGTCCACGGTGTCGACCAGCTCTTCTTCTGCGACCAGATCTTCAACATCCCCGTGGGCCACGCCATCGCCATCTGCGAGGAGATCGTCGATCGCGGGTTGCAGGTGAAGTGGTCTGCTTGGTTCAACGAGCACCGCAAGACGCTGCCCGATGAGCTCATCCTGTGGCTCAAGCGCGCCGGCTGCGGGCTGCTGAGCTTCTCGCCCGATCACGTCGACGACCGGATGCTCAAGAACCTCGACAAGAATTTTCGCCATTCGGACATGCTGTACACCATCGAGGTTGCCAAGAAGCACGACATGGACGTGGAGTACAGCTTCTTCCTGAACTCTCCGGGTGAAGATCTTCAGAGCCTCTTCGCCATCCTCAGGTTCCTGACGCGGGCCAAGCTCACCCTGGGACCTCGACTGCGCATGTTCACCCTGCTGCTCATGCAGCCCATCCGCATCTACCCCCACACGCGCCTGGCCGAGCTTGCCCGGGAACAGGGAATCATCCCCCCCGATCATGACCTCATCGAGGGCCAGTACTGGAACCCCGGCCACCTGCAGTATGCCGTCAAGGGAATCCAGAGCGGGGCGGGTGCGCTGTACCGGGCCCGTCGTCGATACCAGCGCTACACCGGCAATTCCACCGCAACCGTGACGCGCTGAGCCCATGGGCCGCGGGGTCCGCTTTGCGGGCGTGGACTTCGCCTTTCCGGCCTCCGAGCCATTGCTGGCCGACTTCAGCCTGGAGCTGACACCGGGAGCCGTGACGGCGGTGGTGGGTGCGAGCGGCTGCGGGAAGTCCACGCTGCTGCGCTTGGCCGCTGGCCTCCTCGTTCCCGGTGGTGGCAGCGTGGAGGGGGCGGGTACCCCGGGTCGGACGGCCTTCGTCTTCCAGTCGCCCACCCTGTTGCCTTGGCGCAGTGTGGCCGCCAACGTGGGGCTTGCTCTCGAGCTGGCAGGGATGCCGGTCCATGAGCGAGAGTCGCGTGTGGTGGAGGCCCTCGAGCAGGTCGACCTGACCGAGGCAGCCGAGCAGCTGCCCCATGAGCTGTCGGGGGGCATGCGCATGCGGGCAGCGCTGGCGCGGGCGTTCCTGATCGATCCAGAGATCATGCTGCTCGACGAGCCCTTCAGCGCCTTGGACGCCCTGACGCGGCAGCGTGCATGGCGGCGCTTCCTCGACCTCTGGGCGGACTCGGGCGCCACGGTGGTGCTCGTGACCCACGATCTGGACGAGGCCGTGTTGTTGAGCGATCGGGTGGTGGCGGTCGGTGGCCGGCCCCTGGTGGTGCGTGGCAGCCTCGACG
>JAERSX010000252.1 GCA_016845285.1 Deltaproteobacteria bacterium
AGCGAGGACAGGCCGAAGCCGGGGAGCACCTGGAGTCGGCGGATCCGCGCAGGTCACCTGCGGGCCTGGGTGGAGCGCGGACCCAACACCCCCATCCACGTGCCCCTGGGGCGCCGTGGAGATCCCGAGGCCAGCTTCCTCACCGTGCGCTTCCCGTCAGACCTCGACAGGCCCACGCGCCTGGTGGCCGTGGGCTTGTTGGCGCTGGTGCTGTTGGCGGCGCTGGGGGCCTGGGTCATGAGTCGCTGGGTGGTGCGGCCGCTGGAGTTCACCACCGTGGCCATGGGTCGGGTGGAAGCCGGAGAGCTGTCGCACAGGTTGCCCGAGGGGGCAGACCTGACCGGTCAGATCGGCCGGGCCTTCAACGCCATGGCCGGGCGTGTCGAGGGCCTGGTGATCGGCCAACGGCGCCTCCTCGCTGCCGTCAGCCACGAGCTGCGCACACCGCTCACCCGCATGCGGCTGCAGCTCGAGATGCTGCGTCAGGAGGGGGCTGCCGAGGAGCGGCTGGCCTCGCTGGAGCGGCAGATCGGCGAGGTCGACAGCCTCATCGGCGAGCTGGTGGAGTCGAGCCGGCTCTCGGAGGGCGTGCTGGCTCTGCGGGCTGAAGAGGTCGATGTACGGGCGCTCTTCGAGGAGGCCCTGGCGTGCATCGACCTTGGGGAGCGGCCCGTGGCCCTCGCGGTGCCCGACGGCCTGTCCCTGGTGGCCGACCGACGGCGGCTGCTGCGGGTCTGCACCAACCTGCTGAGCAACATCGCCCGCTACACGCCGGCCACCGCCTCGGTGTGGCTCTCCGCCCGGCCAGAGGCCGACGACGCCGTGCGCATCGAGGTGAGCGATGACGGTCCGGGGGTGCCAGAGGCGCTGCTGCCGGAGCTCTTCACCCCCTTCTTCCGGGTGGAGGCCTCACGCAGCAAGGCCACCGGGGGCCTGGGCCTGGGCATGATGCTGGTGCGGCAGATCGTGGTGGCCCACGGGGGCACCGTGGGTGCCGAGGCTCGGCCGGGTGGCGGCCTGCGGGTGTGGCTCTGCCTGCCTGCTCAGCTCAAGGTGGCCTGAAGGGCCGCCTCGACGGCGGGCACGAGCACGGCCCAGTCGGCCCCCTCCTCGCGCGTGACGGTCACGAAGTCGTTGACGCCGAAGATGCCGCGCACGCCGGGGACCGCAAAGAGGGCCTTGCCCAGTGCATTTCCTTCGGCCTCGGCAGCGCTGTTGAAGCTGATGCTGCCCTTCTCGGCCACCTTGACGCTCACGGTGAACTTCATGGCGTTGGGGTTCGGCGTCTCCTCGGCCATGACCCGCACCGTGGACTTCGCGGGCGCAGGCGCCTCGTCGTGCCCGTGATCGTGGGAGTGGCTGTGGCTGTGGCTGTGGGAGTGACCGTGGTCGTGGCCGTCATCGGCGGCTGGCTCTGGGCGTGGCGGCCGACTGGCGGCTCGGCCAGCGCTCGGGGGGTTGACCGGTGCGGCCTGGGGAGGCGGCTGAGGGGCCTGCATGGCCGAGGCCTTCGTGGGCTTGTCCTCGCGGCCGAGGGCCTTCTTGATGATGCGCTTGAGGCCGGTCCGGATCATGGGGTGGTTCCCTGGGAGAGCTGGTTCCGCTATCTAACCCCCATGGCGCCATCCTCGACCACCCTCATTCTCGACGGGCCCATGGGGACCGAGCTGCTGAGCCGTGGCGTGCCGACGCCTACCCCGGGGTGGTCGGCCTTCGCGCTCGAGGCAGCCCCCGGCGTCGTCTCCGCCATCCACGCCGACTACGCGAGCGCCGGGGCCCGTGTGCACACGGCCAACACCTTTCGGACGAAGTCCCGCACCTACCCGAAGCGCTGGGAGGCTCTGGCCCGCCAGGCCGTGGCCTTGGCGCGTGCTGCGGTGCCCTCGGGACACCGTGTCGCCGGAAGCCTCGCCCCTCTCGAGGACTGCTACCGCCCCGACCTCTCTCCCGCCGACCCGCGACCCGAGCACCGGGCGCTGGCCCATGTGCTCGCCGATGCGGGCTGCGACCTGTTGCTCTGCGAGACCTTCCCCCATGTGGGTGAGGGGCTGGTGGCCGTGGAGGAAGCCGTCGCCACCGGGGTGGAGACCTGGGCGGGCTTCACCGCGGGCCCGGACGCAGACCTGCTGACCCCCGACGAGGTGGCGGCGGCCTGTGTGGCCGCGGTCGAGCGGGGCGCTGCCGCGGTCTTCGTCAACTGCGTGCCCGCGCGGGCCACGCTGGCCTATGTGGATGCCATCGCTCAGGCCGTCGGAGACGCCGTTCCCTTCGGGGCCTACGCCAACGCCGGCCACGCCGATGAGGGCATGGGCTGGGTCTCGGCACCCCAGGCGCCCGCCCGCTACGCCACCTTCGCCCAGACCTGGGTGGACGCCGGCGCCACCTTGCTCGGCGCCTGCTGTGGGACGGGTCCGAGGGTCATCGCAGAGCTGGCGCGTCGGTTCTGAGGGGACGGCTCGGGGCGAGGTTGGGTCTTCAGCTACAGGTGGCCGGTCATCGGCCTGCTGTGCATGTCCTGGCGCAGCGCGCGGAGGGCACTGCGGGTCCGTGACTTGACGGTGCCCACCGGGATGCCGATGCGCTTGGCGATCTCGGTGCTGCTGAGCCCGTCGAAGTATGCGAGCTCGATCACCACGCGTTGCTCGGGGGGAAGCTCGGCGATGCGGCCCGACAGGCGGCCGTGGTCGCCCTTGCGCGCGATGTTGCCGGCGGTCTGGACGAAGCGCTCCGGCGAGGGCTTGGCGTCGAGGCTGTCGACACGGCTCATGCGGGCCGAGCGGAGGCGGTCGAGGGCCCGGCTGCGCAGGCGGATGACCAACCAGGTCTTCACCGAGGCCCGGCTGGGGTCGTAGCGGTGTGCCTGACGGTAGGCCTCCATGAACACGTCGTGCAGCAGGTCTTCGGCCTCCCCTTCGTCGCGGAGCATGCGGCGAGCGAGGCCCAACAGCGCACGCGAGTGGCGACCGTAGAGCTGTTCGAGGGCGCGACCATCACCCTCGGCGGCGGCCTTGACCAGGGTGGCGTCGTCGACGACGTGCGATGAGGTGGACAACGAGCTCTGTTCCGGGTCTCCGGGAGAGGGTTCTCTTCCGGTACCCTGGAGTCTACCGCCTGGATCGGCCGCGCTCGTCGGGGGCTGTGGTTAGTCTCTGTGCGTGCCTTCCCGGTCCCATGGTCTGCCCCGCTTCGGCCTCGTCTTCGTGGCCTGCCCGGTCCAACTCACCGAGGAACAGAAGGTGGGCCTCGTCATGCAGGCCGCCCGCGCCTGGTTCGAGAAGATCGATTCGCTCGACTTCGACACCCACGGCTGCCGCGGCACCCTGCGCCCGTCCTCGGATCCTCTGACCCTGGGCACCTTCAGCGGTCAGCGCTTCACCGCCGAGGTCCACACCATCGACCAGAACGGCACGGTGGACTTCCTGGTCGCCGAGAAGGACCTGAGGCTGGCGTGGACAGGTGAGGTCGCCGAGGCCTGAGCGCGGCGGGCGGGGGTGGCTAGCCCTTGACCCCACCTGCGGTCAGGCCTTCCACCAGGTGCCGCTGCAGGGCGAAGAAGAGGGCCATCACCGGCAGACTCACCAGGATCGCCCCCGCGGCGAACCGGCCCCACTCCGTGCCGAAGTCGCCCACGTAGCTCTGCAACACCACCGGCAGGGTGAAGCTCCGCTCGTCGCTCATGAAGGTGGCGGCGAGGATGAACTCGTTCCAGGCCGTCATGAAGCTGAAGAGGGCGGTGACCACCAGCGCGGGCTTGGCGAGGGGCAGGACGATCTGGGAGAAGATCACCCATCGAGACGCGCCGTCCATGCGCGCGGCCTCTTCCAGATCGATGGGGATGGTGTCGAAGTAGCCCTTGAGGTTCCAGGTGCAGAAGGGGATGGCCGTCGTCGCGTAGACCAGGCTCAGGCCCAGCAGCGAGTCGAGCATGCCGAGCTCGTCGAGCAGGATGTAGAGGGGGATGGCCATGACCACGCCCGGGAACATCTGGGTGACCAGGAACAGGCTCATGCCGGCGTCGCGGCCGGGGAAGGCGAAGCGGCTCATGGCGTAGCCGGCGGTGCACGCGAGGATCACCCCGATGATGCTGGTGACCCCGGCGCACACGAGGCTGTTGAAGAGCTGGCGACCGAAGAGCCAGCCGCCGGCGGCGTCCTCGGTGGAGAGCACGTCCGCGAAGTTCTGGAGGCTCACCACGTCGGGGATGAGGCCGGGGTCCATGCTGAAGGCCTGGCTGGGCGTGAGCGCCATCTTCAGCACCCACAGCACCGGGT
>JAERSX010000253.1 GCA_016845285.1 Deltaproteobacteria bacterium
ACGCTCCCCTCTCCCAATTCCTGGAGCATGGGCCAGGCCAGAGGAGCGACCACCGCCATGGACACCAGGGCAGCCACAACGAGCTGTAGTGCCGTGGCGAGGCGTCCTGCTCGCGCGACCATCAGCACCACCGCCGCCACCGCCCCCACCAGCGCCCCGAGCAGTCCGTAGTACCAGTAGACGAGGCCGCTCACGCCGAGGCAGAGGCCACCCCAGATGCCCTTGCGCCAGCCGGGCACGCCCGCCAGGCTCGCCATGAACAGGATGGATGGTGCCAATAGCCCCTGCGTCGGCCGGCCCAGGCCGATCTCGTAGATGGCCACAGGGTTCAGGAGCCCCAGCAAGGCAGCCAAGCGCTGCCCGGCCACAGGCGCACCCAGGGCGCGGGCCAGCAGCCCGGTGGCGAGGGCGTTGGTCACCAAGAGGGCCGCGACCCACAGGTTCATGCCCAGCACCGGCCCGAAGAGCCAGCGAAACGGAACGGCCAGCAGCCCATCGAGGATGTTGCCCCCGGTGTGGGCGTACAGATCCTTGCCCCAGGGGTGGAAGAGGGCGGAGCTGTGCATGGGGTCCTGGCTGGTGCGCAGAGCCTCCTCGACCCACCAGAAGAACCAGAGCGTGCCGTGAGTGTCGATGTACTCGGTGCCGATGAAGTGAGACGTGGGACGCCAGGCTCCCGGCCCCAGGACCCACAGCCCGAGCACGAGACCCAGCCACCAAGCCCAGCGACGCGCCAGGTGGTCCCGAAGCGCGGCGTGGGCCTGCATCAGAAGCTCCCGAGGGCGAGGTGGACGCGACCCCATGGCTCATCACGCTCGTTCAGGCGCCACGGATTGATGCCCAGATCGATGGCGGCCGGGCCGATGGGCGTCGCCAGACGGATGCCTGTACCGAGGCCCACCCGGGCCATGGGATCTGCGGCCACCAGGCTGGAGTCGGTGAAGGTCCGGGCGCCGATGAAGCCGACCCGACCAGCGTCTCCGAAGAGCACCCACCAGGCGTCATCGCCACCAGGAAGGCCCAGCGAGCCCGTGGGGATCCGAAGCTCCAGGGAGGCCCCGACCATGGAGTCACCTCCGGTGGGAACCCAGTGAAAGGCATCCTCGCGGATGGCCGTTCCCTCGACGAGTGGTCGCAGCTCGTCGGAGAAGGCGATGTCCGGTCGGCTCACGGTGTTCGCTGGCCCCACGGTGTTGAGGGCGAAGCCCCGCAGAGAGCCCGGTCCCCCCATGAAGAAGCGGTCCTCGATGGCCAGGGTGTTGCCCGCCACCAGGGACTGGCCCACACCACCTCGCATACCCAGCGCGAAGACCAGAGAGCCCAGTGGCACGAGCTGCTCCATTCGGGCCGCCACCCGGACGGCGGGGTCGGATCCCACCAGACCGTCCCAGAGCTCCACCCGGCCCGAGCCTGCCCAACCCCGACGCGGGTTGAAGCGGTCGTCTCGACCGTCGCGTAGGAACTGGGCGGACACGCCACCAACCGGTCGTACGTCACTGGGCATGATCATGGCCAGCGCGGTGTCCCCGTTGAAGTCGATGCGCCGGGACCAGGGGTCTCCCTCGACCAGAGCACCCGGGTCCAGGTCCTCGAGGCGACGCCACTGCACGCGGTAGTCGACGATGGCCTCGGTCCGATCGTCGGAGCTGCTCCACTGCAGGCCCACGCTGGCACCAGACCGGGAGAGCCGGAAGGTGGGCTCGCGCACTGTCTCGTTGAGCAGAGCGTCGACGGCCAGGCGAAAGCCCCGGAAGGGGATGTCTGGCGCCTCGTAGCCCACAGCCGCCCGCCACACAGGCTCGGCTGTATCGACAGCGAAGGTCTCTCCCTCCCACGCGAGACCAATCTGTCCAAGGGCACTCACGCGGTGTCCCCATCCAGCGATGTTGCGATGCAAGGCCTGGGTGGTGACCCGCACGCCGATGTCCGAGGAGATGCCGCCACCCGCCTCCAGCTCGATGTCTGACTTCTCCTCGACGCGCACGAGCAGGTCTCGGAACCGATCCCCTTCCCCGGTGAGCTCGAGGGAGACCACTCGAAAGAGGTCCAGCTCGTAGAGCTGGGAGCGGGTAGCTGACAAGTCCGCCGGGTCGATGGGCCGGCCCACCCGACCCTGGATTCGCCGGTCGATGACTGCACGGCGGGTCTTGCGATTGCCAGTGATCACGATGCTTCGCAGACGGAGCTGGCCTCCCGGCTCGACCCGGAGGACACCGTCGGCAGTGCGGCTGCGCTCGTCGAGGCGGGCCTCCACAGCCACGTCTGCATCCAGGTGACCCTCGGCACGGTAGGCCTCGGCGATTCGACCGGCCAGCCGCTCGAGGTCGGCGGCGCTGTAGGCCTGCCCAACGAGGCGCTGCTGCCCCTCAGCCACCAACGCATCTACGAGGCTCCCCGCACCCACCACCTCCAAGGAGGCCAGGCGGGTCTTCGGACCTTCGTCGAGGGCGATCCGGACCACGGTGGGCTGTCGCCGTAGGAGCCGAGACAGGGGGCCCTGAGACAGCTCATCGAGCCCCTCGAGACGCGGCTCCGCCGAGAGATGGCCACGGCCACGGTAGAGCTGCTCCACGCCGACCAGCGCCTCGTCCACTCCCGCCCGGCTCACCACGTTCCCACCGAGACCGTCGGGGTCAGCCTCCTTCATGGCCCCCACCAAGAAGGTGGGCGCGATGGCATCAGCCCCATCGACCTCCACGCGGGCGAGCACATGGCGAGGACCACGCTGGGCGTGCACCGACAGGATGTGGTCCCCGTCACGCGGCGCCAGCTCCACTGCCACGCGCGCGTCCATGAAGCCCTGGCGATCCCACCAGGCCAACAGATCTTCGGTGGCGCGCTCAGCGAGGCCATCGTCCACGCGATCGCCGGCGTACAGGCCGATGAGCTCACGAAGCTCTGCATCGCTCATACGCTGCATGCCACGCGACGTGATCAGCAGCCGAGGACCAGCCTCGACCACGACCTCGACGTCCGTCTGGCCAGACTGGGCGCCGGGGAGGAGCAGGATGTTGACGCGAGCCTGCAGCCAACCGCGATCAACGAGGAGATCCCGCAGACCCTGTTGCCCGTCCCGCACGGCCCTTTCGTCGAGGAGCTCGCCGTGAGCCAGTCCCGCGCGACGCAGGGTCCGCTCGAGGCGGCGCTCCGGGAGCACCAGGTTGCCCCCCAACCGCACCTCTCCCACCTCGCTCGGCTCACCCAGGCTGATCTGCACCCGAGCCACCGGGTCGAGACCCACGTCCACGCTCACGTCCACACCACTGGCACGCCAGCCAGCCTCGTAGAGGGCCAGCCGCACCCGGTCCTCGACCACGGCCGTGTCTTCACGAGCGTAGAAGACCTCGCCAGCATGCAGCCCCGATGCATCGATGATCCGCTTCCTCAGGCTTCCATGCACACCGGTGACCTCGATCCGCGCGATGCGGGGAGCGCGGGCCACCCGGTACACCAGCCAGACGGCGGCGACAGGCTCGCCATCTTCGTCGATGCCAAACCAGGGCTCGGCATGCGCCTCCACCGCTGAGAAGGCACCGGTGCGGTACAGCAGGGCGATGTCCTGTCGAACCTGGGCCAGGTCCAGGGGCTGGTCCGGCCGAACGCTCAGCAAGGGCTCCAGGTTGTCCTTGGGCAGGCCGCCGTCGATGGACTCCAGGGTCACCAGGGACACGGGCTGATCGACGTACCACGCCGGCTCGTCCGCCCAGGCGGCCCCGACCAGTCCCACCAAAATGACCAGGACAGCGATCACTGGAGTTCCCAGCGAACACCCACGTCGAGACCGTAGGCCCCCCCGATGGCCAGGTACCGCTCTTCCTGCTCGCGCGCCCAGTAGGTGCTGGCGAAGAGGTTCTGGGCGAAGCGCTTCTCGAAGGCGAGGTAGGTGTCCGACACGCGGAACGGGTTCTGCTCCAGGTGCACGGTGGTGCCGCGCCACCACAGAAGATCCACCTCGGCCAGCACGCGGAGCTCGGAGTTGAAGGACCCGTTTCCATGGGCATCGATGCCCGAGACCAGATCGAGCCGCTCCACTCGAAAGAGGGTCTCGCCGCCCACGCCGAAGATGCCTTGGCCGAGTCGTGCCACGGCCTCGGTGACCCCGAGGCTGCTCGCGATGAGGTCGGCCGTCTCCACCGCCAGGGCTCCCTCGAGCCCATAGCGATCGAGCTCTTCACGCGTCATTCCGAAGAGGAGCAGGGCGTTGATGTCGGCGTCGGGCAGGCCCGGACTCGCCGACGCCTGCGTGCGCCAGTCCGAGTAGGGGCCGAGGACCAGGTAGTCGATGACGTAGTCCTCTTCGCGAGCGGAGATCTCGGTCTGCAGGGCGATGTCGAGCTCGGGATCGAAGGCATAGGGTTCGATGAAGCGGAGCTCACCGCGCACGACGTCGAATTGGCGCTCCTTGAGGTAGGCCTCGCCACCCGGGATCGCACGCACCACCCCCACCATCCCCGGACGACGGCTGTCCCCCATGAGCTCGAGGTCGGCCGAGGCCACGAAGTCACCGACGTTGTTGCGGATCCGGATGGTCTCGTCGGCGGTGACATCGACGTCGAGGGTGAACAGGTCTGCCCGTTCCTCGCCGATGGCGTCCTCGAGATGGTCTCCGGACACCGCGAGCACCCACTCCTCCCAGTCGATGCGACGGGTGAAGGTCATGTCCTCGATCTGGACATCGCCGCTGAGCAACAGGTCATCGATGGGGCCATCGAGGCGGAGCTGAGCGTCTCCGACCGAGCGGGGAAGGAAGTCCAACGCCTCAACGCGTGCATCCTCCACGGTGAAGTCGAGGCCCACACGATCGGGCACCCAGCCCGTGGCGCCGAACTCGCCCTCCAGAATCCAGCTCCCACCGCCCAGACGACCTTCCGCCTGCTGGATGGCGATGAGCTCTGGACGAAGCTTCAGGCTTGCATCCACCTCCTCGAAGGCCTGAGGTAGCCAGTCGGTCTGGATGCGCGCCTGCTGCAACACCAAGTCGACGACCGGCTCGATCTGGCCCCGAGCCCCGGTGACGGAGAGGTTGACCTCAGCCACACCTCGTGCGGTCACGATGCTGTCCTCGAATGCACGGAGCAGGTCGAGGTCCACCGTCCCACCGCCGGCGAAGATGACACTTCCACTCGCGGTCCGCTGCCCCCCGAGGTTGATGCGGGTCTTGCCTCCGGCGAGCTCGAAGTCGTGGAGACGGAAGGCGGTCCCGTCCTGTCGGTAGCTGAAGGGCTGGGTGCTCTCGATGTGATGGCGATCCCACTCCATGCGGAGCTGGCCTTCGGTGAAGTCGATGTCGACCGGGGTGGGCACATCGCCGAAGGCCCCGCTCAGCGCGAGCTCTCCGTCGAGCTCGAGGTCGACCGGCGTCCCGTCCGCCGCCTCCGGGTAGAGCAGCGCGTGCAGTGGGAAGCGATCGAGGGCCGCAGACAAGGCGTAGGCCTGCTCATCTTCCAAATCAAACCAGCCGTCGGCCTGCAGACCGGGTCCCGCGACCTGGCCTCGCCAGGACAGACGCCCCGCTTCAGTCTCGAAGCGCACAGTGCTGTCGTCGAGGCTGCGGCGGCCGAGCCAGGTCTCCCGGACCGCGATGCGTCCTTCGGGCTCCGGATCGAAGAGTGTTCCGCCCACCTGAGCATCCAGGCTGAACGCACCTCGGAGGGGGAGCTTGACCCCTGCCAGCGTGTCCATGGACTCGAGACGGTGACCGGCAGCCACCAGCTCCATCGACGTCTTCCAGCCCGCACCCACCGTTCCCCGCATCAGCACCGTCGCGTCGTCGCGATCCCGATCGAGGGTGAGGTGGTCCAAGGTGAAGCGCCCGCCGTCCATGGCCGCGAGAGCTGCTCCTCTATCGAACCCCTCTCCGAAGACGTCCACATCGCTCAGCCGCAGCTCGATCTCGCCGTCGAGCTGACGAGGGGGACCCGCCAGACTGAGCTCTCCCTCCACCCGTGCATCGAGCTCCGGCAGATCGAAGAAGATCCCGGTGAAGTCTTGGAGCCGCCCCTCCTGCAGCACGACGGCCAGATCCAGCTCCGAGCCCTCTTCGGACCGGAAGTCGATGAAGACATGACCGCCGTAGGTGGACTCCCCCAGGCGGGCACGGGCATCGGGCAGAAGAAGAGAGCGGAGATCGGGCGACGAGATGGGGCCGCTGAGCTCGTCTGCGATGGGCAACCCGAAGATCCCGAAGTCTTCGAGGGTGGCATCTGCATCCAGTACCAGGTTGCCGAGTGGGCCGCGCAGCGTCCCCCACATCCGGCCACGCCCCTCCAGCTCCATGTCGGCCAGCGGTCGCAGCTCGCTGAGGTCGATGGCCGTCATGTCGAACGACAGCCGCGCCATCTCGTCCTCGCCGAAGGGCAGCTCGGCCTCGAGCCTGCCCCGACTTCGGGGGGTCCGGACCGTGCGGAGCCCGAAGTTCACACCCTTGGTGGTGGCCATGAAGGGACCGTCAGCTTGGGCCCGGTACAGCTCCAGCAGCGTCTCGGTGCTGGGATCGCCGCGGGGGCCATCGCCCACCCAGACCTGCCGAAGGGCGATGTCGTGGCTGCCCGCCACCAGGAAGGGAGACAGCGTACCTGCGGTCTGGAGCTCGATGTCACCAACGAAGTCCACCCAGGCATCCGCGCTCACCCCAGTCGCCGCCAACGCGCTCCCCAGGACGATGTCCTCCCCGAGGACAACCACCTGCAGGCCAGTGGTGACCGGATCGAGCTGCCCCCGAGCCACGACCGTCCCACCTGCCCAGTCGAGTTGCAGCCCAGAGGTCATGAGGCTCCGCCCATTCCAGGAGAGCGGGCCTTGCACATCTCCCAGGTCGATGCGCCGCGCGAGGCCGACCCCCACATGCATCGCCGCCTCCGGCCACCACACCAGCCCTTCGAGCGAGAGGCCCTCGGAGTCCTGGATGAGCTCCAGGTCGGCATGGACAGAGCCTTCCAACCGCACGCTCCCCGCAGCCAGCTCGTTGGGAAGAGTGGGATCCGCCCGCACCGAGACCAAGGCCTCCACACCCTTGGAGGCGTGCCAGCGCCCCTTGCCCTCGACCACCAGATCCCCAGCATCGAGGCGCGCGGGGGGCAGCACCACCTGCCAGGGGCTCCACCCGAGGCGCAGCGGGGCAAGCGGCGCGAAGGCCCGAGCGACCTCTCCCAGCTCGACCGTCGGCGCACCTGGCTCCAGGTAGACCACCGAGGAGTCTCCGGTTGGACTGATGGCCAGCCCAGTGGTGCCCGCCTTCCAGCCGGGACCCTTCACCTGAAGCGTGGCATCCACGACCCACAGCCGGTCCCAGGGGAACCGGGTCATGGGCTCTTCAGCGCCTGTCAGGCCTCGAAACTCCCGCAGCCCATCCTCGTCGATGTGCAGCCGGACCGTCGGTCGGACCAGGCTGAGCTGTCGGGCAACGAGCTCTCCCTCCTCGATCCCAACCACCACGC
>JAERSX010000254.1 GCA_016845285.1 Deltaproteobacteria bacterium
GCGGGCGACCCTCGCAGGACTGGACGCCCACCAGGTAGCAGCAGTCACCGACCTCGCCCTCGTAGGAGGCGTAGGGTCCGTCGGCGGGCTCGCAGAGACAGCTCCCGGTGCCCAGGCCGATGCCGGTGATCTGATCGGGGCCGACGTCGTCGGTGCTGGGGCAGGCTTCACCTGCTGGCGGGTCGATGCAGTAGACGTCGACGCAGCAGGGACCGCTGCTCATGTCTCCGGAGTCGGGGTCCTCGCAGTCGGGGTAGTCGCCGTCGGGGACGGGGTCGAGCTGGGCGTTGGGATCGCTGGTGTCGTCGGTCTGCCAGGCACCTTCATCGTCTTCTTCGGGCTCTGCGACCGCCTTGTCTCCGCAGGCGGTCAGGGTCGGGCCTGCCATCGCCATGAGGAGCGCAAGACGTAGCGAGCGTGCGTGTGCGGACATGTGTTCTCTCCTCCGACGACCTCTGTAGTCTGGCATGGGATGTGGGCCCTTGCCGATGTGCCGGTAAGCTCTCGCCATGCTGACTGTCCTGATCATGGGCGCCACCGCCCTCGCTTCTGGCTTCTTCGCCCAGGTGGGCGATCCGCAGGACCTCGGGAGCGGTGGTACCTGGGCTCGAGCGCTTCGCATCGATGGAGCCTGGAAGCTCGCCTATGCCACCAACGGCGACTACTTCCTCGACGACCTCGAGCGGACCGACTTCAACACCTTCGTGCTCGAGCGGGGCGATCAGGTCCAGCTGACCGACAACGGCACCCTCAAGGACCACGCCGTCAAGCGCTGTCCGGACGGGACCTGGCTCCACCTCGCCTCGGGGGCCATCGAGGTCGACAACGACGCGGCCTTCGCCTTCCACTACACAGCAGACTTCGAGCTGCTGGCCGAGGCGGTCGTCGATCAGGACGACAGCATCCCCCACAACGACATGCCGCATGTGTGCTCCCGGCTGCTGGAGGGTGCGGCCTTTCCCGGTGAGATCGTCGAGGACACCGAGGGGCCCAGCCAGTTCTTCCACCTCGATCGCGATCTGCAGGTGACCGGTATCACCGAGTTCCCGGGCAACCCCCGCGCCCAGGGCGGGGCCCTGCTGACCGAGCCCGACCGGGACGTGATCCTCCTGCTGGGCTTCAACCACGGCGGCCCCATGGGGGTGGTCGAGCTGAGCCCGGACCTGGAGGAGCTGTCACGGCGCGAGGTCTGGCTCCTCGAGGATCCCATCCGAGCCTACTGGCCCCAGGGCGTGATGCGCGTCGGGCCGTACTACCTCGTGGCCTTCATGGGGCGGGACGACGACGCGGCCGCCGTCGACAACGGCAACGTCTACCTGGCGGTGTTCGATGCCGAGTGGGAGCTCCTGCAGCAGGAACAGCTCACCGACTACCACGAGTCCGAGGGGGCCATGCGGCCCTGGCTGAGCCGTGCCGACGAGCAGCTGCTCGTGACCTTCGACCGTGAGAACGGCCACTACGCCCTGGAGATCGAGCTCGACCTGTCGGCCTTCGGCGTGTCGGCCGATGCGCCCGACACGGGCCGAAACCCCGACGAGCTCGTGGACACCGGCTCGGTCGACGACACCGGTGACAGCGGAGACCCCGACAGCGGAGACCCCGACAGCGGGGAGCCGGGCGGCGAGGAGTCTGGCAGCACGGGCGGGTTCGACGAGGCCAACCCCCCTGCTGACGTGTCGTCTTCGCGCTGCGGCTGCGGCGCCGCTGGCAGCGCCATCTGGTTGCTGGGCGCCGTCGTCCTGGGTCGCCGACGCCGCTGAGGAGAGGTCGCGACCGCTGAGCCCCAGGAGCGGGCTGCTCGACCCCACGCCGTGACCGGTCGCGACATCTGACGAAACAGGGCGCCCCAGCGCGTGCCTACCTGGGTTGTAGGAGGTCGCCTGTGCGCATCGTGCTCGTCAACCCACCCCACACCGCGATCGGAAGCCGTGTTCCCGACGATCACCTCCCTCCGCTGGGGCTGCTCGCGGTGGGCGGGCCCCTCCTCGACGCTGGGCACGAGGTCTCGCTCCTCGACGCCGACTTCGGCCGGGCAGAGGGGCCGCTGGGGATCGAGGAGATCGTCGTCGAGCTGACCCGGCGGTCGCCAGACGTGGTGATGCTCGGCCACTCCGGCAGCACCTCGGCCCACCCCACGGTGTTGGCGCTGACGGCTCGGATCCGCCGCCGTCTTCCCGATGCCTGGATCGTCTACGGCGGCGTCTACCCCACCTACCACTGGCGTGAGGTCCTCGAAGAGGCCCCGCAGATCGACGTGATCGTGCGAGGTGAGGGCGAGGAGACGACCCCGCGACTCGTGGCCGCCCTCGGCGGGGATCTCCGGCAGGTACCGGGCCTCGGCGTTCGGCACGAGGGCGAGGTGGTGGGCACCGGCTCGGCGCCGCTCATCCGAGATCTGGACAGCGTGCGGGTGGGCTGGGA
The DNA here is from genome assembly GCA_016845285.1 of Deltaproteobacteria bacterium. GTDB lineage: Bacteria > Myxococcota_A > UBA796 > UBA796 > UBA2385 > BH17. Next base: position 2,422 of record JAERSX010000254.1, read on the forward strand.
GCTCATCGACCATCGCCGCTACAGCTACTGGGGTGGCAAGCGGGCCGTGGTCGTCCAGTTCAGCCGGGGCTGCCCCCACACCTGCCACTACTGCGGCCAGCGCGGGTTCTGGACCCGCTGGCGTCACCGCGATCCAGTGCGCTTCGCCGCCGAGCTGGCCTGGCTCCACCGCGAGCACGGCGTCGAGGTCTTCAACTTCGCCGACGAGAACCCCTCAGCGGCCCGCAAGCCCTGGAAGCGCTTCCTGGAGGCACTCATCGCCGAGGGGGTGCGGCCCATCCTCGTGGGGTCGACCCGTGCCGACGACATCGTGCGGGACGCCGACATCCTCCACCTCTACAAGGAGGCCGGCTGGGAGCGCTTCCTGCTCGGCATGGAGAACACCGACGAGGAGACGCTGCGGCTCATCCGCAAGGGCGGCACCACCACCAAGGACCGAGAGGCCATCCGCTTGCTGCGCCAGCACGGGATCCTCAGCATGGCCACCTGGGTGGTGGGCTTCCAGGAGGAGACGCCCTCACAGCTCCTTCGTGGTCTGCGTCAGCTCCTGAGCTACGACCCCGACCAGATCCAGGCGCTCTACGTCACGCCTCACCGCTGGACCCCGTTCTATGGGCTCGCCGAGGAGCGCCAGGTCATCCAGCCCGACCAGCGGAAGTGGGACTACAAGCACCAGGTCCTGGCCACCCGTCACCTGACACCCGCACAGCTGTTCGCGGCCGTGAAGGCCATCGAGGTGGCTGTCCAGGCTCGACCCAAGGCACTGCGCCGGCTCTTCTTCGCGGATCGCCGCCTGCGCCATGCCCAGCGCTGGTACACCGCCATGGGGCGACGGGTGTGGCTCCACGAGGTCGCCGAGTTCATCAACGGCCCTGAGCATCTCAGCTCGGGGCCCACCCTTCGGGCCTTCTTCGGAGCCTCGCTGGAGGCCGAGGAGGAGTCCATGGACGCCACCTGGCGCCGAAGCCACCGGGCCCGGCGTCTTGCCGCGAAGTGATCTTCACCGGTAGCATTCGCCGGTGGATGACACTGTGACCGAATGGGAGTGTCTGGCGCGGTCTGCACTGCCGGACGGAGCGCAGCTGCGGCTGCTCCGGCATGTGGGTGAGTACGCCATCTACGTCGATGAGCTTGAGCTCATGACGAATCGACTCCACGGCTCTGAGGACGCCCTGGCCGACCTCGCATGTGATCGTCTCTCGGACGGCACCGCCCCCCGCGTGCTGGTGGGCGGCCTCGGCATGGGCTTCACCCTGGCGGCGGTCTTGCGGCGCGTGGGCGCCGAGGCCGAGGTCGTGGTGGCCGAGCTCTCCGAGGCCGTGGTGAGGTGGCAGGAGGCTTGGACGGGCGGCGTGTCCGGCTACCCCCTGCGAGACCCACGAGTGTCGGTCCGCATCGGGGATGTCGCGGTCCTCCTTGAAGAGGGATCGCAACGCTGGGACGCCGTGATCCTCGATGTCGACAACGGGCCACGTCACCTGAGCACCCCCACCAATGGGTGGCTCTACACCCAGCCCGGGCTGCGGGCCCTGAAGGCCCGCCTGAAGCCGGAGGGGCTCCTCGCCATCTGGTCGCCTGGCAAGGATCGGCGCCTCACGCGAGACCTGCGCAAGACAGGGTTTGTCGTCGAGGTGCTTCGGCACGATGAAGACGAGAGCGCCCTCTACAGCGAGTCCGGTACACATGTGCTGTGGATGGCGCGGCATGGCTGAGCCATGAAGAAGCGGGTTCTCTTTTCGGCCGTGGCCACCACGGGTGCTCTCGCGCTCATCGAGCTCCTCGCCTGGGCGGGGGAGTGGGTCAGCTGGTCGACCGATGCCCAGCGCTGGACGGATGGGGCCGGTCTCTACCAGGAGGATGTGGCTGGCCGGCCACGGCTGCGACCGGGGGCTCGGCTCGAGGGCTGGCGTCACGACATCCAGGTCAACGCACACGGCTTTCGGGGCCCAGAGTTGCTCGAAGAGGCGGACCAGGACGTGCTGCGCATCTGGTGCGCGGGGGGATCGACCACCTTCGACATCTACGCCTCGTCCGATGCGGCGACGTGGCCGTCGGTGATGAAGGAACAGCTCGCGCAGAGACTTCCCGACCGTCAGATCGATGTGCTGAACGCCGGCGTGCCCTCGTACACGCTCAAGGACAGCTTGAACGACTGGCGTGAGCGGGCGCCCGAGCTGCTGCCCGAGGTGCTGGTCGTGTACCACGGCATGAACGATCTCCGTGTGGCCGCACAGGTCGGGGTAGAGCCCTCGGGGTCTGATGCGAAAGCGGGCTCCGAGCCGATGTCTTCACCGTTCCAGGTGCTGGCCAGCTACCGGGCCGCCCAGCGGGTCGTGGGCGGTCTCATAGACCGCCCGGGGTGGTCGGAACACCGCTTCGCGGAGGACCAGTGGGCGTCCATCGAGGCTGATCTGCACGCGCTGATCGACCTGGGGGTCGGCGCTCAGGCCCAGGTGGTGTTGGCCACCCAGCCCTACCAGGTGCCTGCCGGTGCCCGGGGTCTCGCGGCACGATGGCGGGTGCGCAACGAGACACAGCTGTGGAGCCAGGACCTCGCGGGCGTGCTCGACAGCATCAGCGGCTACAACGCACTCGTGACCGAGGTGGCTGCGGCCGAGGGTCTGGTGCTGGTCGACCTGGCGGCGCAGGTGCCCACGAACGGGCGCTACTGGGGGGACGCGAGCCACTTCACCGACGCAGGCTCGGCGCGGGCTGGCGCTGCCATGGCAGACGGAGTGGCCGTCGCGCTCGGGAAGCTGACCGAGGTGCGGTGAGCCGAGCGGGGGGGCCTACTCGGCTGGGTCGGGCATCTTCAGCGCGTCGCCCTCGCACATGCCCTTGGCCTCGAAGCGGCGGCCCGGGCAGCTCCCGCTGGAGCGGAAGGTGGCGCCGTCACAGCCGCAGTAGGGGCGCAGGTCGCGGGTGCAGCTGCGAGAGACGGGCTGGCAGACGCCGGCAGGGTCGTCGCCGCAGCCGATGCCCTCGCAGATCCCGCTCTGGCAGTCGCTGGCCACGGTGCACGCGCCGCCGTCCACGGCTCCATCGGGGTTGGCCGAGGTCTCCGGCGTGTCCGGTGCGTCCGGTGCGTCCGGTGCGTCCGGCGTGGAGGGATCCTCGGCCACGTCCACCGGCACGGCGGGGGCCTCGACGCTCGGGACCTCTGCGGTGGGCGTGGCGGGGGTGGCCGGCACCTCGGTGGGCTCGGACTTGGGCCCGCAGGCCATGGCCAAGAGCAGGGGCAGCAGGACAGCGGTGCGCATCATCGGTTCTCCTGGCGCCGCCGGAGCCCGAGGACTCCGAGCACGCCCATCAGGACAGGAAGGCTGGTGGCGGCAGCCGCAGCATTGCATGCGCAGCCGCCACGTTCCTCGACGTCGATCTCGACCTCGAGGGTGCCCGACAGGGCGGGGTCGCCGTCGTCGGTGACCATGAGCAGGATGGTCTGCTTGCCGGCGTCGCGGTTCTTGCTGGGCGCGGTGTAGATCAGCTCGTCGCCATCGATCTCGACCTCGCCCTCGTCGGGCTCCTCGACGATGGCCCACTCGTGGGACTGGTCGGCGTCGGGGTCGTTGGGAAGCAGCGTGATCTCGATGGTCTCGCCGACATCGCACTCCTCCTCGATGGCCTCGGGTGCGGGGGGCTCGTTGCAGCTGGCGCCCTGGATCTCGACCCCGGTCTCCTCCTCGATCCAGTCGATGACAGCGTCTGGCCGCACGTAGATGCCGCCGTCGCGGCAGGGCACGCTGACGTTGCTGTAGCCGCGGGAGGTGATGCCCACGAGGTAGTCGCCTCGCTCGGTGAGCAGGTACAGCGGGCCGCCGGAGTCGCCGTAGCAGGAGTCCACGTCGTCGTCGGCGCCGGCGCCGATCTCGCCACCGGGGCTGATCGCCGGCATGCAGCCGGGCATGTCGTCGCAGTCGTGGTCGTCGACGGTGGTGCGGCCGTCCATGAGCAGCGAGCCGTAGTCGTAGCCGTAGTAGTCGGTGGCGCCGTAGCCCACGATGGCCACGTCGGCGCCGTCCTGGAGGTAGTTGTCGAGCACGCAGCCCTGGGCGATGGTGCGCGGCTCGGTCTCGGCGGCCTCCTCGAGCACGAGGATGCCGATGTCGTAGGAGTTGTAGTACTTGGGGTAGGTGATCTCGTCGGCGACGCGGATCTTCTCGCCACCCTGGTTGTAGTTGGTGGTGCCCAGCCTCACGGCGGTGGCGCCGCCCATGCAGTGGCCGGCGGTGAGCACGATGGTGGGGGCGACGAGCACCCCGGTGCACTCGACCCAGCTGCCGAAGTAGACCCCGGCTGCGTCGTCCCAGCGACCCTCTTCGGCCCGCTCACCGTTGACGACTGGGGGCGGAGCGCCTGTGTCGATGGCGGCAGCTGTGAGGGACAGGGTCAGCAGGACGAGCATGGAGTCTCCGTGGGAGCGGTCTTCCGAGGGTGGCAAGGTAGCGGACCCTGAGACTCGTCGCGGTCTTCCCCGGGCAGAGTTGGCAGCAGTCTTGCGGCTGCTTGGTGGCAACCCATGGCTAGGGCGGCGGCGTGATCTTCGTGGGGCCGCCGCGGGTGAAGCGGAAGTCGCAGAAGCTGGCCCCGTGGGACAGGGTCTGGGTGCGCTCCAGCCCCCAGCCCAAGAGCTCGCTCTGAGCGCGGTCGAGCTCGCAGATCCATGGAGCGAGCTCGGGGGTCCCGGCCGCAGCGGCGATGCCGCGGATGGGGCAGGCCCGGTAATTGAAGCCGAAGTCGACACTGCTGGTGCCCTCGACGAAGTCGTGGGAAAAGCCTGCCATGACGGTGCCGGACTTGCGTCGCATCCAGCTGCGCGCCACCTTGCTGAAGAACAGGGCCTGGAGCACCTTGCGGCCGAGGTCGGGCCCGCGGGACAGCTCTCGGCGCATGCCCGTGTCGAGGAGCCGTCGGTAGTCGTCGAGGGCCAGGCCGTGGTCGCGGGCGGCCTTCCAGATGGCGATCATCGCGGCCGTCGTGCCGGTGATCTCCGCGTAGATCCCAGCCCCGTCGGCGCCGGGTGGGAGCTCGGGCACGAGGGCGGCGAGATGGGCGCGCGCCTCGTCGAGGAGGGGAGCGACGGCCTCGGCGCCCACGAGCTCGGAGAGCCCGGGCTGGAGCAGGCGGACAGTGCTCTTGAAGCGGCGGCGGAGGTGCCAGGAGAGCGCTGGAACGAGCGACGACATGCGTATCTATAGCTGACCGTGTGGGGGTTCCCTGAACGAGCGACCCCACCACGGTCTGGAGTGCGAACGGCGCTCAGTCACTCGTGACCGCATTGTGACGCCGCCACGCCGGGCTCGGGCAGCATGTGTGGGTTACCTCGCCAGCTTGCCCGGACATGCCACCGACTCGTCCGTGGACCTGCAGTGCGCCCGCTGATCGGCGCTTCACCCCTTCCGCCGAGACCCCCGTGCCCACCGCCTACTTCGACGTCGACGGCACCTTGGTCAAGACCAACCTGCTGCACCCGACCGTCATGGTCCTGGCCAACCAGGCCACGCCGCAGCAGTCGCTCACACGCATCGGCAGGGCCCTCCTCGATGGGCCTCGGATGGCCTGGGCAGAGCGCTCCGACCGACGCAAGTTCAACGAGATGTTGTTCATGCACTACAAGGGCGTGACCGCGGACCGCATGGCGATCTTGAGCGAAGAGATGTTCGAGTCCATGCTCAAGCCACGCCTCTTCAAGGGCAGCGTGGACCTGGTGCAGAAGTGCAAGGACGCCGGTCAGCGTGTGGTCTTCATCACCGGCAACCTCGACACCATCATCGCGCCCCTGGCCAGGTTCCTGGGCGCAGATCACGTCATCAGCAATCGCCTCGAATTCAAGGCCGGTAGAGCCACGGGCAAGCTCATGCGCCCCGTGGTTGCCGGTCCCACCAAGGCCCGGCTCATGGTGGAGGACGCCCGCTCTGTCGGCCACGACCTCGCCCACTGCCACGCCTACTCCGACAGCTACTCCGACGTCCCGATGCTCTCGGTCGTGGGGCACCCCAACTGTGTGCACCCCGACAAGCAGCTGGCCAGCCTGGCCGTGGCCTACAACTGGCCCATCTTGGACGTCGACACGGTGAGGATCTCTCCATGAGCACGCAGCATCCTTGTGTGGTCACCCTCGACCATCGGTCGAAGCCGCGCGTCATGTTCTCCGGAGACCGCCTCGTCGAGGTCGATCTGCCGGCGGGCACCCGGGTGATCTACCCGAAGAAGCCCATGCAGGGCCTGCCCGATCCGGACGCGGCGATCCGCTACGCCTTGAGCCATCCGCTCGGCAGCGACCCGCTGTTCGCCAAGCTCAAGCCGGGCATGAAGGTGACCATCGCCATCGACGACATCAGCATGCCGCTGCCCCCCATGAAGGCGCCGGACGTGCGCGGGCGTGTGGTCACTGCGGTGCTCGAACAGCTCGACACCTACGGGGTGCGCGACGTCGAGCTCATCATCGCCACCGCCTTCCATCGGCCCATGACCAAGGGTGAGATCACCCATGTGTTGGGGCGCAAGATCGTCGACCGCTTCTGGCCGGAGCGCCTCTACAACCACGACGCCGAGAAGCCCGACGGGCTCACCTACCTGGGCACCACCGAGGACGGCATCGAGGTCGAGATCAACAGCCGGGCCGCCGCGAGCGACCTCGTCATCTACGTCAACCTGACCTTCGTGCCCATGAACGGCGGTCACAAGTCGTTGGGCACGGGGCTGGTCGGCTACCGCACGCTCAAGGGCCACCACACCCCCTACAGCATCCGCGAGTCGGGCTCGTACATGGAGCCCAAGCGCAGCGCGCTCTCCGATCGCATGACCCGGGTGGGCGAGCTCATCGAGTCCAAGGTCGACGTCTTCCACATCGAGACGACCGTCAACAACCGGATGTTCGCGGAGCCCCTGGGCTTCTTGAGCAAGAACGAGGACGAGCTCAGCCCCACCGAGGAGCGCGCGCTCAAGGCCATGGTCAAGACCCTCGACCGGCTGCCCCAGCCCGCGCGGCAGGCCATCTTCGAGCGGGTGCCGGCGCCCTACGAGCTCATCGCTGTGGAGGCAGGCGCCTGCGTGCCCGTCCACGACGCCATCCTCGCCGCCTGCCACAAGCAGCTCTGCGTGCCCATCGAGGGCCAGGCCGACATCGTCGTCTTCCCGGTGCCCTACATCAGCCCCTACAACGTGGGTGCCTACCTCAACCCGCTCCTCGTGAGCGTGATGGTCGAGGGCTACCTCTTCAACCTGCACCGCGGCGCACCCCTGCTGAAGCCGGGCGGCACGATCATCGCGCTGCATCCCTGCTCCGACAAGTTCGATCGCGAGCAGCATCCAGCGTACGTGGAGTTCTTCCACAAGCTGCTCAGCCGCACCCGCGACGCCACGGAGCTGCACAAGAAGTTCGAGAAGGAATTCTCGAAGCATCCCGGATACATCCAGCTCTACCGATCCGGAAAGGCCTACCACCCCGCCCACCCCTTCTACATGTGGTACTGGGGCGAGAACGGCCGCCAGCATCGGGGTCGAGTCATCGTGGTGGGCGCCGACAACGAGTACGTGCCCGGCATCCTCGGCTACGAGACGGCGGCGACCATGGAGGAGGC